>NZ_JBJDWZ010000134.1:0-10592 GCF_051866355.1 Anaerovibrio sp.
GTGGAGCTTACAGCACCCTCGGCAACCTTCATCATGGAGCTACCGTTCTGGGGTGGACGTGCTCTGATGAAGGTTCCTGTGGGAGATTGAATTTTGTGTGATGTATTGTGATATATTAAGAAAGTGTTTTCACAATATTTTTTGGAGGAAGATAAAATGAAAAGTGTCAAGGTAATCAGTCAGACAAAATTTAGAGAAGGGGTGAGGCTGCGCGTGGCCGCGTACTGCCGTGTATCTACCAGCCAGTCTGAACAGCTGGATAGTCTGGAGAATCAGCGGATACATTATCAAAACTATATACGCAGTAACAGTGAGTGGCAGTATGCCGGTATTTATTATGACGAAGGCATTACGGGCACCAGTATCAGCAGGCGCGGCGGCTTTTGCAGGATGATGCAGGATGCGCGGAAGGGCAGAATTGATTTGATTATTGTTAAATCTGTTAGCCGCTTTGCCAGAAATACCGTTGATTGCCTTGAAAGCATCAGGGAACTGGCCAGGCATCAGGTATATATCATATTTGAACAGGAACAAATCTGTACACGCCAGCTTGAAGATGAATTTTTGCTGACGATTTTTAGTGCGCTGGCAGAGAATGAATCGGTGTCCATTTCAGATAATGTTAAATGGGGTATAAGGCAGAGCTTTCGCCGTGGCACTTATCGGAGCAGTATCTCGCCCTACGGGTACAAAATAAAAAATGGGGTGCTGATGGTACAGCCGGAGGAGGCCGTGGTCGTGCAGGAAATTTTTTCGCTGGCGGCGGCAGGCTGTGGGCCCTATATCATTACAAATACCATCAACAGCAGGGGATTCCGTACCCGCAAAGGGAAAAGGTGGCATGTCAACAGCATAAAATTTATCCTGCGGAACGAAAAGTACACCGGCGATGCACTGTATCAGAAATCCTTTAATGACGGCAGTTATCAGAACAGGCCCAACAGCGGTGAGCTGCCCATGTATTATCATAGAAATCACCATAAGGCCATCATAAGCCGTGAGATTTTTTTCAGGACACAGCTGGAATATCAGAAGCGTGCCGTCAAGCTGAATACTGTCGGCAAGGACGTGAAAGCGGGGCGATACTGATGTCGAGGCTGACAGTTATACCGGCAACCAGGTCAGGGCAGGAGCCGGGACGGCAGGCCGGGGCAGATATGCCAAAGCATGTGGCCGCATATTGCAGGGTGTCCACGGATTCTGATGAGCAGGAAAATAGCTATGTGGCGCAGATAGAGCATTATACGGAGTATATCTCCAACCACCCTGACTGGAGTTTGGCGGGGATTTTTGCGGATGAAGGGATTTCCGGCACCAATACCGAGAAGCGGACGGGCTTTCAGCAGATGATACAAAACTGTCTGGCAGGGAAAATAGATATTGTCATCACCAAATCCATAAGCCGTTTTGCCAGAAACACCGTGGACTGCCTGCACTATATTCGGAAGCTGCAGGCCTGCGGCACAGAAATAATCTTTGAAAAGGAAAATATCAGAACTTTTGATATAAAAGGTGAAATATTGATTACGATTATGGCCTCCCTTGCCCAGCAGGAAAGCGAATCACTGAGCAGGAATGTTCGTATGGGATTGAAGTTCAGATATCAGCAGGGAAGAGTGATGGTAAATCACAAGTGCTTTTTGGGCTATGACAAGGATGCGCTGGGCAATCTAGTGGTAGACAGGGAGCAGGCGAAGGTGGTGAGAAGAATTTTCCGGGAGTATCTCGACGGATATACCATGAATCAGATTGCGGCAGGATTGGAGCGCGATGGCGTGCTGACGGGAGCAGAGCATAAAAAATGGTCGGTGAGCACCATAGGGGGGATTCTGGCCAATGAGAAATATGCCGGGGATGCACTGTTGCAGAAAACCGTCACAGTGGATATCCTGCGCAAGCAACGGATAAAAAATGATGGGCGGGAGCCGCAGTATTATATTGAAGATAATCATGAGGCTATCATTAGCAGGGAAATGTTTGCCAGGGTGCAGGCAGAACGCAAGCGGCGGTGGGAGCTTATCAGGCACGGGTCAATGCACAAGGGCAGGTATGCCCTGTCAGGCATCTGCAGATGTGCAGGCTGTGGTTCTGTGCTGAAGCGGGTCACTTGGTACAAGCCGCGCACGATGGCAGTGTGGCGCTGCAGCGGCAGAATTGCCCACGGCAGGGAGTTCTGCGCCATGAAAGCTGTGCAGGAAAAATATATTCAGGCGGCGGTAGTGAAGGCGCTCAATGGGCAGATGCCTGATAGCCGCCTGTGTGAAGAGTACGATGATTTGTGCACCAGGCGGCTGGTAAAATGCGTACTGGTGGGGAATGACAGCATTGTTGTGGAGCTGAAACCGCAGGGCGGATATGATAGTAATTGACTTTTGGCATACTGTATGCTAAAATTTCTTGTGAAAGTAAATATGGCCTTTGAAATTAGTCCTGTGAGGCTGATAAAGGAAGCTGATATTTTGAGTTTGAGTGCGTAAAAAGCGGATGGCTTTCTTGTGCCTTTTCGGGTGCGAGAGAGCTTTTTCTTTTTAGGACACTTGAGGAATTCCGCCTGAGCTTTTTGCAGAGGGCGGTGATAAACGGAAAAGGAGTGATTGCTTTGGGGAAAAATAGCGTGTCCCTCAGAGGCAAGGATGTTCTGGCACTGGCCGACTTCTCTGCTGATGAAATCCAGACTGTTCTGGAAACTGCCAAGGAAATGAAGAATATCATTCACCGTGATATCAAGAAGGTGCCTGCCCTGCGAGGCAAGTCCATCGTGACGCTTTTTTATGAGCCGAGCACCAGAACACGTTCTTCTTTTGAGCTGGCAGGCAAGTACCTGGGCGCTGATGTGGTGAACATCACGGCCGGTACCAGCAGCATTGTCAAAGGCGAGAGCCTGCGCGATACCCTCTACACGGTAGAGGCTATGGGCGTGGATGCCATCATCATGCGCCACAAGGCAGAGGGAGCGGCGGAGTATGCTTCCAAGGTAGTCAGTCCTGTTATTATCAATGCCGGTGACGGCGCTCATGCCCATCCGTCCCAGGGGCTTCTGAACCTCTTTACCATCATGGAGAAGAAGGGGCGGTTTGAGGGATTGAAGGCCGCCATTCTCGGCGATATTACCCACAGCCGCGTGGCGCGCTCCGATATTCAGGGCATGCGCAAGATGGGCATCGAGGTACATCTGGCCGGGCCGAAGACCTTGCTGCCGCGCTATCTCTTTGAGGAAGACGGCATCTATGTCCATGACCGGGTGGAGGATGCCATCAAGGATGCGGATGTGATAAATGTACTGCGCATCCAGCTGGAACGCCAGAAGGCAGGGCTTTTCCCATCGCCAAGGGAGTATGCCCGCATCTTCGGCATCAATAATGCCCGTCTGGAGCTGGCGAAGAAGGATGTGCTCATTCTCCATCCGGGGCCGATGAACAAGGGATTGGAGATTTCTCCGTTTGTTGCTTATGGTGACAATTCAGCTATTCAGGAGCAGGTGCAGAACGGTGTGGCTGTCCGTATGGCTATCTTGACGCATGCACTGACTGGAGGTAAGGAAGTATGAAGGTTTTGATTAAGGGCGGCAGGGTGATTGATCCTGCCAACAAGATAGATAAGGTTGCCGATGTGCTGGTGGAGGATGGCAGGATTGCCGCTGTAGGCGAGGGCCTGTCTGCTGACGGTGCGGAGGTTTTTGAGGCAGATGGCAGGATTGTTTCGCCGGGCCTTATTGATATGCACGTTCATCTGCGCGAGCCGGGGCAGGAGGCCAAGGAGGACTTTGCTTCCGGTTCCCGTGCGGCGGCTGCCGGCGGCTATACCCGCGTGGCAACCATGCCGAATACCAAGCCGGTGATTGATAATTCCGCTTTGGTAAAGGCTATGCAGAAGCGCGCCGAGGAAGATGCCGTGGTGCATGTGGAGATTATCGGTGCCGTTACCAAGGGACAGCAGGGCGAGGAAATGGCCGAGATGGGCGATATGGTGCAGGCCGGTGCGATTGCCTTCTCTGACGATGGGCATTTCACCAGGTCTGCCAAGGTGCTTCTGAACTGCTATGACTACCTGAGAACCTTTGACAAGGTGATTATCAACCATGAAGAGGAAACTTCTCTGGTTGAGGAAGGCGTCATGAACGAAAGCCACAGGAGCGCTATGCTGGGCATGAAGGGGCGTCCTACCGTGGCAGAGGATATTGCCGTAGCGCGGGATATCATGCTGGCGGAGTATGCTGATGCGAGAGTGCATGTGGCACATATCAGCTCCGGCCGTGCCGTGGATATTGTGCGTCAGGCCAAGGCAAGGGGCGTAAAGGTCACTGCCGAGGCTACGCCGCAGCATCTGACTATGACTGATGATCTGGTAGAGCTTTTTGACAGCTCCACCAAGATTAATCCGCCACTGCGTGAGCAGAAGGATGTGGATGCCGTGCTGGCAGGCCTTCTGGACGGCACCATTGACTGCATTGTTACTGACCATTCCCCTCACGCTCAGGAGGAGAAGGACAGGGAGTACATGTATGCACCGAGCGGCTTTCCGGGGCTGGAAACTGCCGTGGGCGTCATGCTGACTGATCTGGTGCATGCCGGCAAGCTGGACATCGCTATGATGATAGAGAAAATGACGGCGGCTCCTGCCCGTATCTTCGGCATCAATGCCGGAAGCCTGGCAGTGGGCATGCCTGCTGACATAACGGTAATAGACCCTGATTTGGAGTGGGTTGTGGACGACAAGAAGTTCTATACCAAGGGCTCACATTCGCCATTTGTAGGGCGCAAGCTGAAGGGCCGGGCGGTAATGACCTTTGTAGACGGCAGGCTGGTAATGAAGGACGGCGAGGTGCTGGTATAAGACAGCCTGAGTGCAGATGGCACTAAGCATGTTTTGTTGTATAGGACAGCCTGAGCGTAGATGGCTCTAAGCAGGGTTCTTGTATAGACAGCCTGAGCGCAGATGATGTTCGGCAAGGCTTCGCAGCCGCGGCTGCGGAGGTATTTTCGGAGGTGTAATTTTGAAAGGTAAGCTCATTTTAGAAGACGGCAGCGTTTTCACAGGCAATTTACTGAATAATATCAAGGCTACCGGTGAGGTAGTGTTCAATACAGGCATGACCGGCTATCAGGAGATTTTGACGGATCCTTCCTACTGCCGCCAGATTGTTACCCTGACCTTTCCGCTGGTGGGCAACTACGGCGTGGCAGAGAAGTTCATGCAGTCAAGAAAGTCCTTTGTCAACGGCTTCGTCATTGGCGAGCTGTGCGACGAGGGCAGCAACTGGCAGCTGCAGAGCGAGCTGGCGGATTTTCTCACCCGTCAGGGGGTGCCGTGCCTTTACAACGTGGATACCCGTGCTGTCACCCGCAAAATCCGCTCCGTGGGCTGCATGAAGGGCATTATTGTGCCTGAGGATGCTTCCAAGGTGGAGATTGACGAGCTTTTTGCTGTGCCAATCAAGAAGGAAGTAGTGCAGGAGGTTACCACGCCTGAGATTTATAAGATGGAAAACAACGGGCCTGATGTGGTGGTAATGGATTTCGGCATCAAGCAGAACATCCTGAATTCCCTGCATAATCTGGGCTGTAATCTGACCATTGTACCTGCCCATACCTCTGCCGAGGAGGTTCTCGCCATGAATCCGGACGGCATTTTCCTGTCCAACGGCCCTGGCGATCCGAAGGATGTGCCGGAGGTTATCGGGGAAGTGAAGAAGCTGATTGGCAAAAAGCCGATGTTCGGCATCTGCCTTGGCCACCAGCTGATTTCCCTGGCGATGGGGGCGGATACCTACAAGCTGAAATTCGGCCATCGCGGTTCCAACCAGCCGGTAAAGAACCTCCTGAACGGCCGCGTGCATATTTCCTCCCAGAATCACGGCTATGCCGTTGATGAGGCTTCCCTCAAGGACTTGCCGCTGGAGGTTACCCATATCAACGTGAATGACGGCACTGTCGAGGGCCTGCGCCACAAGACCCTGCCGCTGTTCTGCGTGCAGTATCATCCAGAGGCTTCTCCGGGACCTGATGACAACATGTATCTGTTCGACCAGTTCTGGACTATGCTCACAGGCGAGAATAAGGGGGAGTAATCTGTGCCAAAGAAGGAAAATATTAAAAAGGTTATCGTTATCGGCTCCGGCCCTATTATCATCGGTCAGGCGGCGGAGTTTGACTATGCAGGCTCCCAGGCCTGCCGCGCCCTGAAGGAGGAAGGTCTGGAGGTTGTGCTGGTAAACAGCAATCCTGCTACCATCATGACTGATACCCACATGGCTGACCGTGTGTATATTGAGCCGCTGACAGTGGAGTTCATGGAGGAAATCATCAGCAAGGAGCGTCCTGACGGCCTTCTGGCTACCCTGGGCGGACAGGCAGGCCTCAATCTGGCCGTAAAGCTGTCGGAGCAGGGCATCCTTGAGAAATACAATGTGGAGCTTCTGGGTACTTCCCTTGAGGCTATTGAGCGCGCCGAGGACAGGGAGCTGTTCAAGGAAACCATGAACAAGCTGGGGGAGCCTATTCCTGAGTCCACCATCGTTGAGGATGTAGCTTCCGCGGTGGCATTTGCCCATGAAATCGGCTATCCTTTGATTGTGCGCCCTGCCTATACCATGGGCGGTACTGGCGGCGGTATTGCCGAGAGCGAGGATGAGCTGATTGATATCGTTATCAAGGGCCTCAAGTATTCCATGATCGGGCAGGTGCTGATTGAGCGCAGTGTGGCCGGCTGGAAGGAAATCGAGTACGAGGTAATGCGTGACGGCAACGACAACTGCATTACTGTCTGCAACATGGAGAATTTTGACCCGGTGGGCGTGCATACCGGTGACTCCATCGTAGTGGCTCCTTCCCAGACCTTGACGGACCATGAGTATCAGATGCTCCGCAGTGCTTCCATCCGCATTATCCGCGAGCTGGGCATTGAGGGCGGCTGTAATGCCCAGTATGCTCTGGACCCGAACAGCAACAAGTATTATGTTATCGAGGTAAATCCTCGTGTCAGCCGTTCCTCCGCACTGGCCTCCAAGGCTACCGGCTATCCGATTGCCAAGGTTTCCGCCAAGATTGCTATCGGCTACAGTCTGGACGAGATTACCAATGCCGTTACCCAGAAGACCAAGGCATGCTTCGAGCCTGCCCTTGACTATTGCGTGGTAAAATTCCCGCGCTGGCCGTTTGACAAGTTCGTTTATGCGGACAAGACGCTGGGCACCCAGATGAAGGCTACCGGCGAGGTTATGTCCATTGACAGGAACTTTGAGGGTGCTATCCTCAAGGCTGTCCGCTCTTTGGAAATCGGTGTACACCGCCTGCACATGGACAAGATGGACAAGTGGGACGATGCAAAGCTGATGAAGCATCTGGCCCGCTGTAACGATGAGCGGATCTTTGTCATTGCCGAGGTGCTGCGCCGTGGCATTGCCGATATTGAGAAAATCCACGAGATTACGCGGATTGACAAGTGGTTCCTGCGTAAAATCAGCCGCATAGCCGCTGTGGAGAACGAGCTGAAGGAAGGGGTAATCACGCCTAGCCTGATGCTGCGTGCCAAGGATGTGGGACTGGCTGACCGCTCTATTGCGGAGGTTGCCGGCAAGACTGCTGATGAGATACGCACCCTCAGAAAGACCATGGGCATCCTGCCTTGCTACAAGATGGTTGATACCTGCGCGGCAGAGTTTGAGGCGGCAACTCCGTATTATTATTCCACCTTCCATGCCCAGGAGGACGAGGTGGATACCTCCAGCAAGAAGCGCAAGGTGATGGTGCTGGGCTCCGGGCCTATCCGCATCGGTCAGGGCGTGGAGTTTGACTACTGCTCCGTGCATTCCGTGTGGGCACTGCGCCAGATGGG
Organism: Anaerovibrio sp.; assembly: GCF_051866355.1. GTDB lineage: Bacteria > Bacillota > Negativicutes > Selenomonadales > Selenomonadaceae > Anaerovibrio. The sequence continues at coordinate 7,834 of NZ_JBJDWZ010000134.1, forward strand.
CATTGAGGCGATTATCGTCAACAACAACCCGGAGACGGTTTCCACTGATTTTGATATTTCTGACAGGCTGTATTTTGAGCCGCTGACGGCAGAGGATGTGCTGAACATCATCGACAAGGAGAAGCCGGAGGGGGTTATCGTGCAGTTTGGCGGCCAGACGGCCATCAATCTGGCGGAGGCTCTTTCCAAGGCCGGTGTCAAGATATTTGGTACTTCCGTAAATGATATTGACCGGGCCGAGGACCGCGAGCGCTTTGACGAGGTGCTGACCCAGGCCAATATTCCGCGTCCGCGGGGCATTTCCGTTACCAATCAGGAGGATGCCATTGCCGGGGCGTCTGACATCGGCTATCCTGTTATGGTGCGTCCTTCCTACGTGCTGGGCGGCCGTGCTATGGAAATTGTCTATAATGAGGAAGAGCTGCGTGACTACATGGGGCGCGCCGTGCAGGTTACGCCGGAGCATCCTGTGCTGGTTGACCGCTACATGCAGGGTACCGAGGTGGAGGTCGACGCTATCTCCGATGGCATTGACGTGGTAATTCCGGGTATCATGGAGCACGTTGAGCGTGCCGGTGTGCATTCCGGCGACTCTATTGCCGTGTATCCGCCGCAGACCCTTTCCTCCAAGATTATTTATACCATCATTGACTACACCAAGCGCCTGGCTGTGGGGCTTCATGTCAAGGGCCTGATGAACATCCAGTATGTTGTATCCAATGATGAGGTTTACGTTATCGAGGTAAATCCTCGTTCCTCCCGTACTGTGCCGTTCCTCAGCAAGGTAACTGATGTGCAGATGGTGGATGTGGCTACCCAGGTTGCCCTGGGGGCTTCCCTGAAGGAGCTGGGCTACAAGTCCGGGCTGGTTACGCCGAAGCCTTATGTGGCTGTCAAGGCGCCGGTATTCTCCTTCAACAAGATGGCTGATGTGGATATTTCCCTCGGCCCTGAGATGAAGTCCACCGGTGAGGTTATGGGTATTGACTACCATTATGCCCGCGCCCTGTACAAGGCAATCACCGGTGCAGGCATGAACATTCCGCTGAACGGCTGTATCCTCTTTACTGTGGCAAACAAGGACAAGGAGGAAATGAAGCAGCTGGCAAAGGCCTTCTCCGAGCTGGGCTTCAAGCTGGTGGCTACCGCCGGCAGTGCCAAGGCAATTCAGGAGATGGGCATTGACGCCGAGGTGGTAGGCAAGATGCACGAGCGCAGTGCCGATATCATCCAGCTTATCAAGAAGGGCAGTATTCACATGGTAATCAACACCATGACGCAGAATCAGGGCAAGAACGTAGCTCACGACGGATTCAAGATTCGCCGTGCTACCGTTGAGCATGCCATTCCTTGCCTGACCTCCCTGGATACTGCATGGGAGGTGCTCCGGGTTCTGTCCTTTATGCGTGAGCGCCGTCTGGTTTACAGCCTGGCTATTCAGGACTATGTAGGCGGCGGTGACGATTTGGCGTAAGCAGGCCTGAGATATTAAGCTTGAGATATCAGGCGTGGATATCGTGCTTGATGGCAGAAGCTGTGGATGCTAGTCTTGAGAGATGTGGAGGATTTTATGGCTGATAATCGTTTGATTGTTGCTTTGGATTTTCATAAATTTGACGATGTGAAGGCTCTGGTGGAAAAGCTGGGTGACAGCGTGAGCTTTTACAAGGTGGGCATGGAGCTGTTTTACAGCGAGGGTGCCAAAACGGTGGCATATCTGAAGGAGCAGGGCAAGAATGTTTTTCTTGACCTGAAGCTGCATGATATTCCCAACACGGCTGCGGAAGGATTGTGCTCCCTGATGTTTCAGGGGGCTGACATCCTGAATGTCCATGCCGGTGGCGGCTATACCATGATGAAGACTGCCGCTGACCGCCTGCACAAGCTGGCGGAGGAGCAGGGTGTGAAATGCCCGAAGCTGATTGCGGTTACCATTCTTACCAGCATCAATGAGGAAGACTGGGCGGGGCTTGGCATGCAGTGCAGTATCCGCGAGCAGGTGGTAAGGCTGGCGAAGCTGGCAAAGTCTGCCGGGCTTGATGGCGTGGTGGCCTCCCCGAAGGAAGCGGCCGCCATCCGTGAGGCATGCGGTGCTGATTTCATGATTGTTACGCCGGGAGTACGCCCTGCCGGTGCCAGTGTGGACGACCAGAGCCGCATTGCCACCCCGGCCGCCGCTCTGCAGAACGGCTCTACTCATCTGGTGGTGGGACGCCCGATTCGTGCGGCGGAAAATCCAAGGGACGCGGCGGAAAAGATTATTGCAGAAATGGAGAGTGTAAAATAATGAGCGACGCTATGACTGAAAAGGAAGTAGAGGATCTGCTGATTGAGACCAGCGCGATTATGGAGGGACATTTTCTTCTGACCTCCGGCCTGCACAGCCCGCGTTATGTGGAGAAATTCAATGTATTGCAGAAGCCTGTTTATACTGAGAAGCTGTGCCGTGCCATGGCAGAGAAGTTCAAGGATGCCAATATTGAGACTGTGGTGGGCCCTGTGACCGGCGGCATCCTGCTGGCTCATGAGACGGGCAAGGCACTTGGCACCCGCGCGATTTTTACTGAGCGCGAGAACGGCAAGATGACATTCCGTCGCGGCTTTACTCTCCATGAGGGGGAGCGCGTGCTTATCGTGGAGGACATCGTGACTACCGGCGGTTCCATCCGTGAGGTAATCGATGTAGTCAAGGAGCATGGCGGTATCCCTGTGGCTGTCAGCATGCTGGTAGACCGCAGTGGCGGCAAGGCAACCTTCGG
>NZ_JBJDWZ010000135.1:0-10538 GCF_051866355.1 Anaerovibrio sp.
AACAGCCAGTTCACTATGCCGCAGGCCGCCATATACGCCGCCATCACGCCTATTGCCCAGCCATCATGCCTGTGCATGCGCATGGCCTTCATACGTGTGCGTCCCTCGCCCCCCCGGTAGCTCCTGGCCTCCATGGCCATGGCCAGCTCATCCGCCCTGCGGAATGCAGAGATAAACAGCGGCACCAGGACAGGTATCATGCTTCTTGCACGAGCAATCAGATTGCCCTCCCCTATGTCGGAGCCGCGGGATTTCTGCGCCTTCATAATCTTGTCCGTTTCCTCCATCAACGTGGGAATAAACCTTAGTGCGATAGTCATCATCATGGCCAGCTCATGGGCCGGAAAGCCCACCTTTTTCAGCGGCTTAAAGAGCGCCTCCAGCGCGTCCGTCAGCATCAGAGGCGATGTGGTGAACATCAGAAGGGAAGACACGCCTATCAGGAGGACAAGCCGCAGGCTGATAAAAAAGCCCTTCTCCAGCCCCTCATAGGTCAGATCAAAAATCCACACCTTCATGAGCACCTCACCCGGCACGCTGAAAAGCTGGATGATAAAAGTCAACAGCAAAATCCACCACAGGGGCTTGATGGCTTTCAGCACCACCCGCGGCGCAATCCTCGATATGCCCACCAGCAAAAATGCCAGCAGGGTATTCATAAGATAGCACCAGTTATTGTCAAACAGAAAAATTCCTACTATATAGAAAAACAGCAGCACTATCTTTACTCTGGCATCCATGCGGTGCAAAAGGGAATTGCCGGGAAAATACTGTCCTAGGGTAATATCCGTCAACATTTTTCCGCACCTCCTGCCCTGCGTGATGCCTTTACAGCCCGGAAAATGGCCTCCACTGCCGTCTCCATGGTATAGATGTCCGAAGGAATATCCAGTCCCCCCGCCTTCAGCGCCTTGACGATATTCGTAACCCGCGGCACATCCAGCCCGGCCTGGCGGATAAAATCCTCCCGCACAAAAACCTCGCGGGGCGTACCCTCCATCAGCACCCTGCCCCGGTTCATAATAACCAAATTATCCGCAAATCTGGCTATGTCCTCCATGCTGTGGGACACCAGCACAATGGTATTCTTCTCCTGCCTGTGCAGCTTCAAAATCCGCTGCATCAGCTCCTCACGGCCCTTGGGGTCCAGCCCGGCCGTAGGCTCGTCCAGCACCAGATACTTGGGCCTGAGCGCCACCACACCGGCAATAGCCGCCCTGCGCATCTGCCCGCCGCTGAGCTGAAAGGGGGAACGCTGGCTGTACTCATCATAATCCAGCTGCACAAAATCCATGGCAAAGCGCACCCGCTCACTGACTTCCTCCGGGCTCAGGCCATAATTCTTCGGGCCGAAGGCAATATCCTGCTCCACCGTTTCCTCAAACAGCTGATGCTCAGGATACTGAAACACCATGCCCACGGAGCGGCGGGCCGCTCTGGCCGCCTGCCCTTTGGCGGCAATATCCACCCCGTCCACCAGCACACTGCCGCTATTGGGGCTTATGAGCCCGTTCAGATGCTGGATAAGGGTGGACTTGCCGGAGCCGGTATGCCCGGCCACGGCCGTAATCTTCCCCTCCGGGATAGTTATGGTCACGTCTTCCAATGCCAGCCGCTCATAGGGAGATTTTGGCATATATATATAGGATATATTCTTTACTTCAATCGACATAATGCTTCTACCAATGCCTCCTGATTTATAATCGCCCTGTCCAGCTGCAGTCCCTTACGGGACAGCCTGTAGGCCAGCTCCGTTGCCGCAGGCACATCCAGCCCCAGCTTTTTCATGCCGGCAATATCCTGAAAAATTTCCGCCGGACTGCCTTCCTTGATAATTCTGCCCTTGTGCATGACGATTATCCTATCCGAAAGGGCGGCCTCCTCCATAAAATGCGTTATATTGATGACCGTAATCCCCTGCTCCCGATTCAAGCGGCCTACCGTGTCAATCACCTCGCGCCTGCCCACAGGGTCCAGCATGGCCGTAGGCTCGTCCAGCACCAGGCACTCCGTATTCATAGCCAGGGCGCCTGCGATGGCCACCCGCTGCTTCTGGCCCCCTGACAGGAGGTGAGGGGCAAAATGGCGAAATTCCTCCATGTTGACCGCCTTCAGGGCCGCCGTCACCCGCCGCCTGATTTCATGCGGCTCCATGCCGATGTTTTCCGGCCCGAAGCCGATATCATCCTCCACGATGGCGGCAATAATCTGATTGTCGGGATTCTGGAACACCATGCCCACCCGGCTCCTGATATCCCACAGACCTGCCTCGTCCGCCGTATCAATGCCGTCAATCAGGCATGTGCCGGCCGTAGGCAGCAGCAGGGCGTTAAAATGCTTGGCCAGCGTGGACTTGCCGGAACCATTCGTGCCCAGAATCGTCACGAATTCCCCCTTCTCCACCGTCAGGCTGATATCCTCCAGCGCCCTGTATTCGTTTTCCATACCGGCATTATAATCGTGGTACAATCCCCTACATTCTATAAAAGCCATTATCTGCTCCTCATGCACACTACAACTCAATCTGCTTCTATTTTACTTCTGGCCGGTAATATAGTCAACCGCGCCATATGACAAGGTTTACTATATTGCATAACAGGATTGCCCTGTTACCGGCAAAAGCAGGCAAACGAAAAAGGCTATTGCCTCAAACAGAAGCAACAGCCTTATTATACTATGATTATTTCACCAACTCAAGAATAACCATTGGAGCTGCATCGCCACGGCGAACACCCAGCTTCATGATACGGGTGTAACCACCCTGACGGTTCTTCACGGAGTCGTACTCAACAATCTCAGCAAACAGCTTTCTTACAACATCCTCATCAGCAAGCTGAGCAATAGCCTGACGACGGGCAGCCAAATCACCGCGCTTTGCAAGAGTAATCAACTGCTCTGCAAGCCCGCTGATTTCCTTGGCCTTGGCCTCAGTAGTTTCAATGCGCTCATGCTTGAAGAAGGAAGTCAGAATGCTCTTGAACAGTGCCTTACGGGCGCTAGAATCACGACCTAACTTTCTATAAGCCATTTATTTCCCTCTTTCCTTGTATCAAAAAATAATGTAAATCAGGCTTCCGAATCGTCTGCCGGATACTCACCCGGCTCAGAAGCATCACTTTCCTTTAAGGATAATCCCATGGACTTCAGCTTGTCCTTAACCTCATCAAGAGACTTGCGGCCGAGATTACGAACCTTCATAATCTCATCCTCGGTCTTGCTTACCAGGTCACCAACAGTCTTGATATCTGCCCGCATCAAGCAATTAAAGGAACGAACCGTCAGATCCATATCCTCTACCTTGGTGGCCAGAACTGAATCCATCTCAGGGCTGCTGGCAAGGGACTCACCGCCTGCCTCTGCTGCACTGTCCTCTGCGGCTTCAATCTCCGGAAGCACGGTCAGGTTCTGGAACAGCTTCAGGCGGCCGATCAGGATAGCTGCCGCCTTGCTGACAGCCTTCTCCGGCTGGATGGAACCATCAGTCCATACCTCCAAAGTCAGCTTGTCGTAGTCAACAGCGTCACCAACACGGATATCCTCAACCTTGTAATTTACTCGACGAATCGGTGAGAAGATAGAATCCACAAGGATTACACCGATGGTATGATCCTGCGTCTTTTTCTTTTCGGCTGGTACATAGCCGAGGCCATGCTCCACCACCATCTCTATCTTCAGGGAACCTGCCTCATTGACAGTTGCGATGTGCAAATCAGGATTGAGAATCTCAATATCGGCATCATGGATAATATCCGCCGCCGTTACTTCCTTCTCACCCTTCACATCAATGCGGATGATTTTTGGCTCATCACTATACATCTTGAGGCAGAGCTCCTTTAAGTGCAGGATGATGTTGGTAACATCATCCCGAACTCCAGGAACTGTGGAGAACTCATGCAGTACGCCCTCGATTTTCACCGAGGTAATAGCTGCACCTTGAATAGAGGATAACAGTATGCGGCGCATGCTGTTTCCAATGGTGATGCCGTAACCGCGGGTCATAGGCTCGCAGACGAACTTACCATAGCAAAGATCCTCATTATTTTCCTGTATCTCAATCTTAGGTGTTGCGATTTCGATCATGTGGAATTGCCCTCCTCAATAACTCAATGCATCTATGTACATATCCGGTAACGAATGCAAAAAATACACAGAAATTATTATTTGGAGTACAACTCGACGATAGCCTGGCTGTCAACAGGAACATCGAAGTCCTCGCTGGCAGGGAAACGGTTTACAGTGCCGCTGAAACTGTCAGCGCCAACAGTAATCCAGGCCGGAGTGCTGAGTGCATTGTTGGACTCAGCCAAAGCCTTGAAGAACGCGTTAGCACGGCTCTTCTCAGCTACTGCAACAACATCATTTACATCAACAAGTGCAGATGGAATGTCACAACGCTTGCCATTTACAGTAATATGACCATGACGGACAACCTGACGAGCCTGCTTGCGGGTTGCAGCCAGACCCAGACGGAATACTACATTGTCAAGTCTTCTCTCCAGAAGGCTGATGAGGTTCTCACCGGTGATGCCCTGCATCTTCTTCGCCCTGGTGTAGTAAGCACGGAACTGCTTCTCAAGCACACCATAGATGAACTTTGCCTTCTGCTTTTCCTTCAACTGAATTCCATATTCGCTGACCTTGCCACGGGTGCGGCGAGGCTGACGCTTGGAACTCTTGCCAAGACCTACAACGCCTGGCTCAATGCCGAGAGAACGGCATCTTTTCAGTGCTGGTACTCTATCAATTGCCATTTATTCTGCACCTCCCATTAAACTCTTCTACGCTTCGGCGGACGGCATCCATTATGAGGAATCGGGGTAACATCCTTAATCATGCTAACCTCGAGGCCGGTAGCCTGCAGGGAACGGATAGCTGCCTCACGGCCGGCACCAGGACCCTTTACGTAAACATCAACCTGCTTCAAGCCATGCTCCATAGCAGCCTTTGCAGCAACCTCTGCTGCCATCTGAGCTGCAAACGGAGTGCTCTTTCTGGAGCCACGGAAACCGAGGCCACCAGCGCTTGCCCAGGAAAGTGCATTACCATTCTTATCAGTCAGGGTAACGATAGTGTTATTAAAGGTGGAGCTGATATGAGCAACACCAAATTCAATATTTTTGCGGTCCTTCTTCTTAGGACGTACAGACTTCTTAACTGCCACTCTTTAGCCCTCCCTTATTTTTTCTTGCCAGCAACAGCCTTCTTAGGGCCCTTGCGGGTACGTGCGTTGTTCTTAGTATTCTGTCCGCGAACTGGCAGACCCATGCGATGACGGCGACCGCGATAGCAGCCGATCTCAACGAGTCGCTTAATATTCAGGGACTGCTCACGACGAAGGTCACCCTCTACGATAACCTGCTTGTCAATGATATCACGCAGTTTTACAACCTCATCCTCAGTCAGGTCACGGGTACGGGTATCAGGATTGATACCAGTCTCCTTCAGCAATCTCTGGGAAGTGGTAAGACCAATACCATAGATATATGTTAATGCAATCTCAATTCTCTTATCACGTGGCAAATCTACACCGGCAATACGTGCCATACATCAAGCACCTCCTTCTAAAATTATCCTTGTCTCTGTTTATGTTTTGGGTTTTCGCAAATAACCATTACGCGACCCTTACGCTTAATAACCTTGCACTTTTCACAAATAGGTTTAACCGACGGTTTAACTTTCATTGCGTTATGCCCCTTTCATATTACTGCCAAAAGCCTTGTTTTGACTATTTAAAACGATAGGTGATACGGCCACGAGTCAGATCATAAGGCGTCAGCTCAATGGTTACCTTGTCACCCGGCAGGATGCGGATAAAATTCATGCGAATCTTGCCGGAAACATGGGCCAGAACTACATGGCCGTTCTCCAACTCTACCTGGAACATGGCATTAGGCAATGCCTCCAGTACCTTACCTTCAACTTCAATTACATCTTGCTTAGACATAATGACTCCTTTTACTTCAGGGTTTCAACAACGTCTGCAAAAACCTTGTCGATTGCCTGACGACCATCAATCTCTACATAAAGGCCAGCCTTCTGGTAATACTCGATTAATGGCTTTGTCTGTGCCTCGTATACTGACAACCGATTCTTCATGGTTTCCTCGGTGTCATCTGCGCGCTGATAGAGCTCGCCGCCGCACTCATCACACTTGCCCTCAGCCTTGGACGGGCTGAACTTCACATGATAGGTAGCACCGCAGCTCCTGCAGATTCTGCGACCTACTGCCCTCTCCACCAGGTCGGCGGAAGGAACAGTAATGTTGATTACGCTCTTGAGGTCGATGCCCAGCTCGGCAAGTATCTTGCTGAGGGCATCCGCCTGCTCAACGGTACGAGGAAAGCCATCCAGAATAAATCCCTGCTTGCAATCGTCCTGAGCAAGACGCTCCCTGACGATGCCTACGGTAATCTCATCCGGAACCAGGTTGCCGGCATCAATGCATGCCTTCGCCTTTTTCCCCAGCTCGGTCCCTTCCTTGATAGCGGCACGGAACATGTCGCCAGTGGAAATATGCGGGATTGCGAACTTCTTGACGATGTTTGCTGCCTGAGTACCCTTACCAGCACCAGGAGGTCCCATTAAAAGAATATGCATTATATTTCCTCCTTACTTCATGAATCCTTCGTAATGTCGCATCACTACCATGGATTCAATCTGCTTCATGGTGTCAAGGCCGACGCCCACAACAATCAGCAGAGCCGTGCCGCCGAAATTAATACCGTCCATGTGGGTAGCACTGGCGATAATCGTCGGCAGTATAGCTATGAATGCAAGGAAGAATGCTCCTGCAAGGGTGATACGAGTCATGACATGATCTAAATATTCTGCAGTGGGCTCACCCGGACGGACGCCCGGGATAAACCCGCCGTATTTTTTCAGATTCTCTGCCATATCCGATATCTTTACAGTAACCGCGGTGTAAAAATACGTGAAGAAGATAATCAGCAGTGCGTACACTGTTGAATGTAGCGGTGTACCCCACGCAAAATACCCGGCAAAAGTCTTTACCCAGGGGATATCAATAAACTGGGCAATAGTTACTGGAAACATCAGCACGGATGACGCAAAGATTATTGGAATAACTCCCGCATGGTTTACCTTCAGCGGGATAAAGCTGGACTGCCCGCCGAACTGCTTCTGGCCGACAACCCTTTTCGCATAAGCGATTGGAACCCTGCGGAATGCCGTATGCACTGCAATAACCAGCACAATCATGGCCACCGCAATCGCTGCAAAGAAGAACACATTTATATAGGAAATGGTTCCTGCCTGCAGATAATGATAAATCTTACCGATATTGGCTGGCAATGCAGCCACGATACCTGCAAAAATGATTAGTGAAATACCGTTTCCCACGCCGTTGGCGGTAATCTGCTCACCTACCCACATGAGAAACACCGTGCCTGCGGTCAGCGTGATTGCAATAATCAGCGTGGACGCCGGCCCCGGATTCAGGACAGCTTCCTTCAAGCCGATGGACATGCCCATTGCCTGCAGGAATGCCAGCACTACCGTAAAGTAGCGAGTGACCTTGGTGGTTTTCTTATGCCCCTCTTCGCCTTCCTTTGACCATTGCTCCAGTGTCGGTATAACTACATTCAACAGCTGGATGATGATGGACGCGTTAATATAAGGGGTAATACTCATCGCAAAAATGGAAAATTTGCTCAAAGCACCACCGGAGAACAAATCCAACAAACCGAAAAGAGTTCCGCTGTTAAAGAGCCGCTCGATAGCCGATGGGTCAACGCCAGGAACAGGAATATGAGTACCCATTCTGAATACGGCGAACATGACCAGAGTAAAGATAATCTTTGACCTCAGCTCCGGAATCTTAACGATGTTTGAGAGGGCTGAAACCAAATCAGATCACCTCAATTTTTCCGCCTGCTGCCTCAATCTTTTCCTGAGCAGTCTTGGTAAAGCCGTTTGCTACAACGGTCAGCTTCTTGGTGAGCTCGCCGTTGCCGAGAATGCGCACGCCATCGCGTACATTCTTCAGTACGCCGGCCTCAATCAATGCTACAGCATCAACAGTTGCGCCGTCCTCAAAACGATTCAAAGTCTCAACATTAACCTCTGCATATACATCAGCAAAGATATTCTTGAAACCACGCTTTGGCAGTCTGCGATACAAAGGCATCTGACCACCCTCAAAGCCGGTGCGGACGCCGCCGCCAGCACGGGACTTCTGACCCTTCTGGCCCTTGCCGGAGGTCTTGCCATTGCCGGAGCCCAGACCACGGCCTACTCTGAAAGCAGCCTTGCGGGAACCAGCAGCCGGAGATAATTCATTCAATTTCATCTGTCTATTGCACCTCCTGAACTCAAGCCTGCTCTTCAACAGTAATGAGATGCGCAACCTTGTGAAGCTGGCCGCGAACGGACTCATTATCTGGAAGCTCAACTGAGGAATTCAACTTCTTTAAACCCAATGCCTTAATGGTCTTGCGCTGGGTTTCAGGTCTGCCAATCAGACTTCTGGTCAGAGTAATCTTCAACTTTGCCATTATAAAATCCTCCTTAACCCAAAAGTTCCTGTACAGTCTTGCCGCGCAGCTCAGCAACCTTCTCAGCCTGCTTCAGCTGCTCAAGGCCCTTCAGGGTTGCGCGAACCATGTTGTTCGGATTGGAGGAACCCAGAGACTTAGTCAGGATATCCTTAATGCCTGCAAGCTCAAGAACCGCACGAGCAGGGCCGCCGGCGATAACACCGGTACCTTTTGCAGCCGGCTTCATGAGCACACGGCCTGCACCGAAAACACCAATCATCTCATGAGGAATGGTGGTGTCCTTCAGGGAAACATCAATCAAATTCTTCTTGGCATCCTCGACGCCCTTGCGAATTGCCTCCGGCACCTCTGCGGCCTTACCCAGGCCTGCGCCAACCTTGCCCTTCTCATTGCCAACAACTACCAATGCGCTGAAGGAGAAGCGACGGCCGCCCTTAACAACCTTAGCAACTCGGTTAATATATACAACTTTTTCCTGGAACTCAGGAGTTTCGTTGTCAATCCTAGCCATTAATGTACCTCCTTTACAAATTTTAGAATTTCAGGCCTGCTTCACGAGCTGCCTCAGCAAGTGCTGCAACACGGCCATGATATACATAACCACCACGGTCGAATACTACCTCGCTAATGCCCTTTTCCAGGGAGCGCTTGGCAATAGCCTCGCCTACTGCCTTTGCAGCCTCTACATTGCCGCCGTAGTTCTGGAAATCCTTATCCTTTGTGCTGGCAGATACGAGAGTAACACCATTAACATCATCAATAACCTGTGCATAGATGTTGCTCAAGCTACGGAATACGTTAAGACGTGGTCTCTCAGCAGTGCCGGAAATGTGATTGCGTACACGCAGGTGACGCTTCTGACGAGCCTTATTCTTATCTTCCTTAACAAACACTGTCGGTTACTCCTTTCTGCTAATTATTTCTTGCCCTTCGCACCGGCCTTACCAACCTTGCGACGAACGAACTCACCTTCATACTTAATACCCTTGCCCTTATATGGTTCAGGTCTTCTGTAATCACGGATTTTTGCGGAAATTGCACCAACAACCTCCTTGTCGATACCGCTTACCACAATCTTGGTAGCAGCAGGGCACTCAAACTTGATGCCTGCAGGCGGCTCAACAACTACCGGGTGAGAGAAACCCAGAGCCAGCTCAAGGTTCTTGCCCTTTACAGCAGCCCTGTAACCAACACCGTTAATCTCCAGGGTCTTTGCATAGCCCTCGCTTACGCCAACAACCATGTTGTTGATGAGGGTACGGCTCAAGCCGTGCAGGGACCTGTGATCCTTATTATCAGAAGGACGCTCTACAGTAATAGCGTTATCCTCCACATTAATCTTCATGTCCGGATGAATGTTGCGTACCAATTCACCCTTCGGACCCTTTACAGTCACCTTATTGCCATCCTCAACCTTAACGGTAACACCGGCAGGGATAGCGATAGGCGCTCTACCAATTCTTGACATTAGTACACCTCCTAACTTCTAAATAATTACCAAATGTAAGCTACAACCTCGCCGCCGAGACCGGCCTTGCGAGCATCCTTATCGCTCATAATTCCCTTGGAAGTGGAAATGATGGCGATACCCAAACCGCCGAGAACACGAGGGAGCTCAGCTGCCTTTGCATACTGGCGCAGGCCAGGCTTGGAAATACGCTTAATACCAGTAATTACCTTTTCACGGTTAGGGCCATACTTCAGGGAAACAGTGATTACACCCTGCTTGCCATCTTCAGTGAAGGTGTAGTCCTTGATGAAACCCTCTTCCTTGAGTACCTCAGCAATAGCCTTCTTAATCTTGGAACCAGGGATTTCTACCTTCTCATGGAATACGGAATTTGCGTTGCGCAGACGAGTCAGCATGTCTGCAATAGGATCAGTCATTACCATGTAAATCGATATCCTCCTTTCAAAATTTCGTGAGAGCACATAGGCTCACTTGATAGATTGTATCAAAATTTGTGGTAGGTTGTCAATATATTGTTGGGCAAATTGTGGGTAATTTGAAATTTCCAGTCT
>NZ_JBJDWZ010000136.1:0-10503 GCF_051866355.1 Anaerovibrio sp.
GCGGTGCATACGATTTGGCGCCGGGGTGCTTGCTGAAGCACACCAAGCAGGACTTTTTGCGGGGGAGGACGTTGCCGCTGAATTATGATTTATTCAGGGAGGATGCCCGCATTGTGGACGATTTGCGCTCGGATACCATCATGGTGCGCTCATCAAAGACCAGCAAGGCGGTGGGCATCAGGGCGGCAGGCTTTCCGTGCTGGGGCATCTGGTCGCCTAACCAGGGCGGTGCGCCGTTCATCTGCCTGGAGCCATGGTTCGGCCATGCCGACTACGAGGATTTTGAGGGGGAAATCAGCGAGAAAGAGGGCATTATCAGCCTGCCGGCCAGCAAGAGCTTTGAGGCTGAATACAGCATCTTGATTGAAGGCTGAGCAACGAAGGTTGGCAGGTGGCTGGAATTTTTTATGTGCAGGGAGTAAGGATAAATGGAAATAAAATTAATCGGCAGGGATTTTTCTGTCTGCAAGGTGGAGGATTATTCGCAGGTGGATTTGACGGCGGAATACTGCTTTATTGGCAGGACGGGGGAGGAAAATTCCCTTGTCTGCCTGACGGACAAGGTTCCCGGCAACGTGCTGGAGCGCGAGGACGGCTGGCGCGGCTTCTACATAGACGGGGTGCTGGATTTTTCACTGGTTGGAATTCTGGCAAAGCTGTCCGGTCTTCTGGCGGAGCATAAAATCAGCATTTTTGCTGTCTCCACCTTCAACACGGATTATATTCTGGTCAGGCAGGACAAGGAGCAGGAAGCGGTACGCGTGCTGTCGGCTGCCGGTTATCAGGTGACGGCGAGGTGAGATTTTTGCTGAACAGAAGCCGGGAGAACGCCATGGCGGGCTACAGCCACGGCGGCATTGCGACGGAAAAACAGCTCTGTGCGGCCCCTGTGCACCTGCTGCTGGCGCTATTGATTTTTGCGCTCTGCCTGCTGTGCGGCGGCTGTGAGCAGAAGCAGGGCAATATTGATTTTACCAGCACCCAGGGCAGCAGCCGGGAGGGAAGCGCCGGTATCGGCACGGGTGCGGAGGCGGGCGGCCTCAAGGGCAGGGAGGCTCCCCTGCGCATCGCCTTTGCCTCCGTCATATCGCCTATCGAAACCCGCAAATCCTATCAGAAGATGGTGGATTATATTGCAAGGGAGCTGGGGCGGCCTGCGGTACTGGTGCAGAGAAAGACCTACGAAGAGCTGGATATGCTGCTGGCAGGGGGCGAGGCGGATATTGCCTTTATTTCCACCGGGGCGTATACCTCCTACAACGGCATGATACCGCTGGAGCTTCTTGCCATGGTGCAGACGGACGGCACGGTGTTTTACAAGGCCTATTTTATCGTCAATGCGGACAGCAACATCACGGCCTTTTCCCAGCTGCGGGGGCGCACCTTTGCCTTTACGGACCCTTTGAGCTATTCCGGGCGGCTGGCGGTGGACTACATGCTGATGGATGAGTATCAGACCACGCCGGAGCAGTTTTTTCAGCGGTGCTTCTACACCTACAGCCATGATAAATCCCTGTGGGCGGTGGAAAACAAGCTGGCCGACGGAGCCGGTATTGACAGCCAGATTTATGATTATGCCAAAAAGCGCGACAGCAGGCTGGATGAGAAAATCAGGATTATCGGGGTGATGAAGCCGACGCCGACGGGGCCGGTGGTCATGCGGCAGGATTTGCCGCCGGAAACCAAGCAGAGGCTGCAGGAAATTTTCTTTCACATGGATGAAAATCCGGAAATGGCCGAGGCCATGCAGCAGGTTATTATCGATAAATTCGTGCCGCCGCAGCCGGATGCCTACGATGAATTGAAGCGGAAATTCAGGCAGCGGGAGGGCCTGCCGGAGAGCTGACGGCTTTTCGGCTTTCACAGCTTGTAAATGCGGGGCGCGGGCATGGCGGCAGGCCGTGCCGCTATGTAATGTCCGGACGAGGATTGTGTATGAAGAAGGAAAAGGGACTATACTACAAATTTAACGTGCTGATAGTGGGCAGCATATTTATCTGCGGGCTTATCATCGGCGGCACGATGCTCCGCACGGCCTACAATTCGCTGGAAACGGGGCTGGTGCGCTCCGGGCAGGAAATTGCCACCTCCATGGCGGCGGTTATCAGCAACGATATACTGCTGGATGACAGCTTTGCCCTGCATGAGCGCATGTCCAAGACGCTGGAGGCCAATGACCAGATACGCTATATCATCGTCACCAGCCCTGACGGTGAGGCGCTGGCCTCCACCTTTGTGGAGGGACTGCCCAAGGGTCTGCCGCCGGTCAGGCTGCCGGACGGCAGGCAGGGCACGGACGTGATGGTGTTTTCCAGCAATGAGGGAAACATCAGGGAAATACTGGTGCCCATTGATGATGGCTTTCTGGGGTACATCCGCATGGGCATGGCAGAAAAGCAGCTGGTGGCGGATTTGCAGGAAAAATGCCTGCTGGCCATTCTGCTGGTGCTGATAGTGTGCGTGGCGGCGGCCATCCTCGCCACCAGATATGCCCACGAATTTTTGAAGCCGGTGGCAAGGCTGTCCTTTGCCGTCAAGCAGATGGACAAGGGAAAATACGGCATTCAGGTGCCGGTCACGTCCCAGGACGAGGTGGGCAGGCTGGCGAATACCTTTAACAGAATGTCGGCGGGCCTGCAGAGCACCATTGAAAGGAATAACCGGCTGGTGGCGGATTTGCAGGAGAAGGAAAAGGGGCGGCTGTGGCTTATCCAGCAGCTTTTTTCCGCCCGTGAAAGCGAGCAGCGGCGCATATCCAGGGAACTGCATGACGAGAGCAGCCAGTCCATGGCAACCATCCTCACCTATCTGCGGCTTTTGCATGACAAGCTGGATACGGACGAACAGCGGGAAATGCTGTTTGAAATCAGGGAGCTGACGGCGGTCACACTGGAAGGGCTGCGGCGGCTGGCCGTGGATTTGCATCCGCCTCTTCTGGAGGACCTGGGACTGGCGGCGGCACTGGAAAAATATCTGGAGCCAATCCGCCGCGCCAATCCGGATATCGATATGAGCTGGAGCTTTGAGGGGGATTTTGCCAGCCTGTCCCGGCCTGTAGCCCTGATGTGCTACCGCACCGTGCAGGAGGCGGTGGCCAACGTGCTGAAACATGCCGGGGCGGAAAAGGTCAGCATCTATATGCTGGTACACAATCGGCAGGTTTACCTGACCGTGCAGGATGATGGCATCGGCTTTGACAGGGAAGCGGAGGAAAAGGCGCGGCTGGGCAGGCATCTGGGAATTGTGAGCATGAGGGAGCGGACGGAGCTTTTGCAGGGCAGCTTCAAGCTGGAATCCGCTTCCGGCAGGGGAACGAAAATCAGTATAGCTTTACCTGTTGATGGGGGTGCAGATGTAGAAAATGTGTAGGAATTTGAAGATTTTGCTGGTGGATGATCACAGGGTGCTCAGAACCGGCATGAAGCTCCTGCTGTCAACGCAGGAGGATATGCAGGTGCTGGCGGAGGCATCGGACGGGCGTGAAGCATTGGCACGGCTGGAGGAACAGCCTGTGGACATCGTGCTGCTGGACTTGTCCATGCCCGGCATGGGCGGCATGGACTGCCTGCGCGAGATACGGCGGCGCAAGTATCCTGTCCGGGTGCTGATTCTGACCATGTACAGCGAGCAGCAGTACATCAGGGAGGTGATGCTGCAGGGAGCGGACGGCTATCTCTGCAAGGATTCCGTGGATGCGGAGCTGTTCCGGGCCATCCGTACCGTCGCCGGCGGGGAGCGGTATCTGGGCAGCCGGGATGCCCATGCCCTGATTGACAGCTTTATCAATCCCGCCGGGGATGAGGCGGAGCTCTCCAAGCGGGAAAAGGAGGTGCTTTCCCTTCTGGCGCGGGGATATTCCCTGTCCGTCATAGCGGAGAAGCTCTACATCTCCATCAAGACCGTGTCCACCTACAAGACGCGCCTGATGCAGAAGCTGGGCTTTTCCCAGAAGCATGAGCTGGTGGAGTATGCCTTGAAGCACAACTGGCTGGACAAGGAATAGAACTTGTAAAAATGTGACAGACAATTACCACTCTTTAAACAGACTTAGGTCCTGTAGGAAAAAATCTGACAGAAAATCAGAATTTTTCCGATTTTCCAAAGTTGAACAATATGCAATAATAATAAACGTAAGATGCCTGCTGAACTGATGCTAAATTTCAAGTTTACATTATTTTTACGCAAACAGCTTAACAGGCTTTACATTTATGTATTACTATACAGACATGTTCTAATACAAAGAAATCATAAGGAGTGTGTAAGAGATGAAAATGAAGAAAAAGGTTTGTGCGGCACTGATAGCCCTGGGGTTGGCTTTTGGTTCTGTAGGTGCGGATATTTCTACTGCTGATGCGGCTTCTGTGGAAACTATTTCCTCGATTTCCGTCAAGGCTGATGGTTCCAATTTTAAATATTGGAATGAGAATGCTCCGGCACTGAAAGCCTTGAAGGCGTATGTGGAGGATGTAACTAACCCGAACAGCCCGAACTTCATTCCGGTGGAGGATCGTATCGCCGTATCCGATATGGATGGTACCTTCTACGGGGAGCTGGCGCCGACCTATTCCGAGTGGGCCCTGTATTTCCATCGTATCTTTGAGGATCCGACCTATCAGCCTACCGCTACGGAGAAGGCCTATGCCGAGGAATGCCTGAAAGCCGCCAAGGCCGGCAAGATTTCTGCCGACATGGATGCCGGTGAGGATATGGCCCAGGCCTATGCCTTTGAGGGGATGACCTTGGAGGAATTTGATGCCTATGTAGCTGACTGGATGAAAAAGACGCCGCTGGACGGGCTTTCCAACTGCACCTTCGCCGAGGCCTATTACCTGCCGATGATAGAGGTTATTACCTATCTGCAGGCCAATGACTTCAATTTCTACGTAGTGACCGGCACTGACCGCCAGCTGGTGCGCACTGCCCTGAAGGCTGTGCCATCCATCAACACCGACCATGTAATCGGCACTGACAGCGTAAACATCGCCCAGCGTCAGGGCTTTGCCAACGCCCAGTATTTCCAGTTTGAGAAAGAGGACGTGATGGTGCGCGGCGCATATCAGTCCACAGACAACAAGATGATGAAGGTTTCCAACATCTGCCGCGAGATTGGCAAGCGTCCGGTGCTGGCACTTGGCAACAGCAGCTCCGATGCTTCCATGCTGAACTATGCCGTATTCAACGACAAGTACAAGAGCATGGCCATGGGCGTCAACTGCGATGATGGCGTGCGCGACTGGGGCGGCCCGGAGAAGTCCGCCAAGTTCAAGGCCCTGTGCGACAAGTACGGCTGGGTGGCCATTTCCATGCGCGATGACTGGAAGACCATCTATGGCGACGAGGTAAAGAAGCTGCCATCCCAGAAGTTCAGGAAGTAATAGGCAGGGGACGGCAATAGCAGTTTTGCCAGCTTGTGAATGTGGAAATTTAAAGGAGAAGTTTATGCTGAAGAATTGGAAAAAGAAAACTGCAGCCTTGGGGCTGCTGGCGGCTGTTGCGGGCCTGGGCCTGCAGGGGATTGCTGCACCGGCGCAGGCTTTGGCCAAGCCAAATCTGGATGCCTGCTTTGATTTTGAGCCTCATCGGGGCGGCCGTGATGCACGGCCGGAGAATACCCTGTACTCTTATGCCTATGCTATTGAGATGGGTGCTACCTCCATTGAGTGCGACATGCAGCTGACGGCTGATGGCAGGATTGTCATGAGCCACAATCCTATCCTCAACCACGAGATTACCCGCGACAAGGCGGGACGCTACGTGGAGGATGGCAGGTTTGATATCCGCACCATGACCGTGGAGCAGATTAAGCAGTTTGATGTTTCCCGCATCAACCCTGACACGCCGTACTATCAGATTCACGGCACATCCCAGGTGGTGCCGGAGTCTGCCGAGATTCCTACGCTGGACGAACTGCTGCAGCTGATAAAGGATTCCGGCAAGGATGTGTACCTGAACATCGAGACGAAGAGCTATCCGGACAAGGAAGAGGCAGGCTACCGCAACAATCCTGACCCGAAGAAGTTCGTCAAGGTTTTCTATGATACGGTAAAGAAGTACGGCATGGAGGACAAGGTTATCCTGCAGTCCTTCGACTGGGCTACCCTGATAGAGATGAAGAAGCTGGATGCCAATATTGCTACCTCCGCTCTCTGGAGCCAGCAGCCTTCATGGGGCCGCGGCGGCGAGTACCTGCGTCCTTTTGAGAAGGAGAAATCTCCGTGGCTGGGCGGACTTGACATCAAGGATTTTCAGAATAACCCGATAGAGGCGGCTCACGCCATCCAGGCTGATGTGGTTTCGCCGTACTATACGGAGATAACCAAGGACGACGTGGATCTGGCACATAAATACGGCATGAAGGTGGTGCCGTGGACGGTAAATAATGTGCAGGATATGGAGATGCTCTATGCCATGGGCGTTGATGGCATGATCTCCGACAAGCCGTGGATTTTGCGGGCATTTTTGGAAAAGAAGGGTGCCAAGCTGAACCCTGTGACCGGTGTGGCTGTAGAGAAGTATCATCTGGAGCCGAACCATATTGACACAGAGGAAAACAAGCGGATAGAGGGCGGTCTGGACGCTGCCTATTGATGCATCCTGCCTGCGGCGGTGCGGGCGTATACGGTAGTTGTGCAGAACTTTTTTTGCAGGCTGTTGCTTTCGGGCGGCAGCCTGTATTTTTGTGCAAAAGATGTGCTAATTTCTACAAAATATGATAATATTTATAGAATACAGAATATAGGAGTTTTGCGTGGTTTAGTGTTGAGTTATGAGCGGAGTTTGGATGGTGATATATAATGCAGGCGTTGCTTAATGCCATGCTGGAGGACAGTGCCATAAAGGAAATGGCCGGACAGTTCAGGAAAAGCGGGGGGCAGGCCTTTGTCTACGGGCTGGCAGGTACGCAGAAGCACAGTGCGTTTGCGGCCTGCTATCTGCACAATACGGCGGTGATTGTTACCAGCGGGCAGCAGGAATTGAACGGCTGGCGCGAGGATCTGCAGTGCCTTCTGCCGGAAACGGAAATTCTGGAGCTGCCCGTGCTGGATATGGTGGAATTTAACGCTGCGGCCAAGGGCCTGCACAGGCTTGCCAGGCGCATGGAGGTGCTGGGAAGGCTGTTGAAGGGCGAAAGGCTGGTGGTGCTGGCTACGGTGGAGGCCGCCATGCAGAAGGGCATCGGCCCTGCCGCCTACCGTGAGCTGAGCCTGGTGCTGGAACGGGGCATGCTCATCGGCCGTGAAAAGCTGCTGCAGCAGCTGGTGAAGCTGGGCTATGAGCGCAGTGATCAGGTGGAGATGGCGGGTGATTTCAGCGTCCGGGGCGGCATTGTGGATGTATTTCCGCTGAACAGTCCTCATCCCTGCCGCATAGAGTTTTTTGATGATGAGATAGAATCAATCCGCCAGTTTAATATCGGAACCCAGCTTTCCATCGACAAGCTGGACGAGGTGGAAATCCTGCCCTTTGGCGGCGTGGCGGAGAAGCAGAGGAAATGCTGTTTCATGGATTTTCTGCCGGAGGATGGCACCGTTATCATCGATGAGCCATTGAAGGCCAGGGAGGCAAGCATCAAGCTCATCAAGGAAAACCCCGACATCCGCACCCGCATGTTCAGCTGGGAAGAGCTGAACCGGCAGACGGAGGGCAGGAATGTCATCCTGCTGGCCCTCATGCTGTACAATCTGCACAATGCCGCATTGGACAGGATTATCAGTGTCAAGGTCAACGGCGTGACCTCCTACCAGAAGCAGATGGACATGCTGGTGTCCGAGGCGCAGGACTGGCTGTCGGCCGGTCAGGGCCTGATAATGACGCTGGGTGACATGGGCAAATCCGGCTCCCTGAAAGAGCTTTTTGGCAGGCACAGGCTGGCCGCCGTGGAAACGGATGCGGCGGAGCCGGTGAAGCCGGGGCGCATCAATCTGGTGCAGGGAGCGCTGCTGAACGGGTTCGAGCTGCCGGGAGCAAAGCTGGTGCTCGTCACTGAGAAGGATATTTTCGGCAGGCAGAAGAAGAGGCTGAGCCGTGTCAGCAGTGAGGAACGCATCAACAGCTTCCGGGAAATCAACGTAGGTGACTATGTGGTGCATACCCAGCACGGCATCGGCAAGTACATGGGCGTGGAAACCGTGGAGATAGAGGGCATACGCAGGGACTACCTGCGGATTCAGTACGGCGGCGACGACAAGCTGTTTGTGCCTACGGATCAGGTGGGCATGCTGCAGAAATACATCGGCTCCGAGGGGGAAATCCCCCGCCTGCACCGCATGGGCAGCACCGCCTGGGCCAAGGCCAAGTCCAGGGCGAAATCCGCCGTGGAGGATATTGCCCAGGATTTAATCAGGCTCTATGCCCAGCGGAAAAAGACCCGCGGCTTTGCCTTCGGGCCTGATACCGTGTGGCAGAGGGAGTTCGAGGACGCCTTTCCCTTCGAGGAAACGCCGGACCAGCTCTCCGCCATCAATGACATCAAGAAGGACATGGAAAGGCAGCAGCCTATGGACAGGCTGCTCTGCGGCGATGTGGGCTTCGGCAAGACGGAGGTGGCTGTCCGGGCGGCCTTCAAGGCGGTCATGGGCGGCAAGCAGGTGGCGGTGCTGGTGCCAACCACCGTGCTGGCCCAGCAGCACTACCAGACCTTTGAGGAAAGGTTCAGGAATTTCGGACCTTCCGTGGACGTGATAAACCGCTTCCGCAGTCCGAAGGAGCAGAAATCCATCCTTGAGAGAACGCGGGAAGGCAGGGTGGATATCCTCATCGGCACCCATGCCCTGCTGAACCAGAAGAAGGTGCAGTTCAAGGATCTGGGGCTTTTGATCGTGGACGAGGAACAGCGCTTCGGCGTCAAGCAGAAGGAGAAAATCAAGAGCCTGGCCCTGGGGATAGATGTGCTGACCCTGAGCGCTACGCCGATACCGCGTACCCTGCACATGTCATTGGCAGGGGCGCGGGATATGAGCATCATCGGCTCGCCGCCCCAGGAGCGCTTTCCGGTGCAGACCTATGTGGTGGAAAACAGCAACGGCATTATCAGGAATGCCATTCACAGGGAGCTGAAACGGGGCGGCCAGATTTATTTTGTCTACAACAGGGTGGAAACCATCGAGCAGATGAAGCTGAAGCTGGAGGAAATCGTGCCGGATGCGGTTATCCAGATTGCCCACGGCCAGATGCCGGAGGCCCAGCTGGAGCGCGTCATGGTGGAGTTCTACGAGGGAAAATACGATATTCTCCTTGCCACCAGCATCATCGAGAGCGGGCTGGATATCGCCAACGCCAACACCATCATCATCTACGATGCGGACAGGTTCGGACTGGCACAGCTCTATCAGATGCGGGGCAGGGTGGGACGCTCCCACCACCTGGCCTACGCCTACCTTCTGTACCAGCAGAACAAGGTGCTGAGCGAGGTGGCGGAAAAGCGCCTGCAGGCCATCAAGGAGTTTGCGGAGCTGGGGGCAGGCTTCAAGATTGCCATGCGGGACCTGGAAATCCGGGGGGCCGGTGACCTTCTGGGCGCCCAGCAGCACGGCCATATTGCCAGCGTGGGGTTTGAGATGTACTGCCGCCTTCTGGATGAGGCCATGCAGCAGATAAAGACCGGCAAGCCGGTGGAGGTGATTCCGGAGCCGCTGATAGAGATTCCGGTGGAGGCCTATCTGGACAGCGATTACATCGGTGACGCCATGCACAAGATTGAGATTTATCAGAAGATTGCCGCCGTCAGGGACAATGACCAGCTGGAAGCTGTCCTGGCGGAGCTGACTGACCGCTTCGGGGAGCCGCCTGTGCAGGTGCTGAACCTTCTGGATGTGGCGAGGGTCAGGAATTACGCCCGCCGGATTGGCATAGAGAAGATTGTTCAGACGCCGATGTTTCTGGAAATTTACTTCCGGGGTGCGCCGAATATCCGGCCGGAGGGCATGCTGACGATTTCACAGGAGCTGAAATCGGCCATGAAGGTGCTGCAGGAGCGGAACCTGATGCGGATAGCCCTGAGAGCGCTGGCGCGGAAAAGGGTGCTGGATTTTGTGCTGGACATCGTGGAAAAGCTGGCGGCATAATATATTTTTTTCAGGAGGATTTTATGGGAAGCATAAAGGTTATAGGGCTGGGGCCCGGTGATTTCGGCTATATTACAATGGAGAGCTGGGAGCTGATGCAGGGGACGGAGCACCTCTATCTGCGGACGGCGAAGCATCCCACCGTGCCTATGCTGGTGGAGCGGGGCGTCAGCTTTGCTACCTACGACAGCTTCTATGAGGAAGCGGAGGATTTTGCGGCCCTGTATCAGCGGATTGCCGATGACCTTGTTCAAAAGGCGCAGTCCGGCATGGATCTTGTCTACGGAGTGCCGGGCAGCCCTATGGTAGCGGAAAAGACGGTGGTACTGCTCCGGGAAAAGGCGGCGGCGCTTTCCGGCACGGAAGATGAGGTGGAGCTTTCCATCCTGCCGGGCATGAGCTTTGTGGAGGTGCTGTATGGCAAGCTGGGCATTGACCC
>NZ_JBJDWZ010000137.1:0-10355 GCF_051866355.1 Anaerovibrio sp.
ATGGGAGGAAATTATATGTGTTCAGTTACTTTTTTTGATTGCCTGCTGTGGCTGGTGGCAGCTGCAGTTGTGCTGGTCGTACTGGTGAAGCTGTATCTTAATCATGCAGGAACGGAGATTATTGTGCCGAAGGTGGAGAGCCGCAGCAGGCTGGCTGTGGATGAGCAGACTGAGGATAGCCTGACCATCAGCACAGTGATTGAGTTTGTCAATGAAGGTAAGCAGTGTGCTACCATCATGGATGCCCTGGTGCGTCCGCAGCTGCCTTATGAGCAGTATGACGGACTGGAAACCCGCGGCCATGCGGAGCTTTTGACTGCGCCACGCGAGGATGATTACTTTGAGGCGTACATCATTCAGAGAAAGGGCTACAAGGGCGGGCTGGACAAGGCCTCCATCAAGTGCCAGGTGAAGCTGATTGCCAGAAAGGGCATGTCCATCAAGGAAGCAGTGTCCCGGATGCCTGACTTCAACTTCCAGCTTATCTGGCTGGAAACCGGCCGCATCCCTTGCCATTATCGTCAGGTGCGCATCGAGGTACCGGCAGCGGAAGTGGCTGCCCTGGCAGGTACAGAGCTGGTACAGGACTGAGTTGGGAGGTTGTTTGACATGAGCGAGATTAAAATAGATTTGGTGCCTATTCCGACGAGGATTTTGACGGAAAAGGATGATATTATCGATGTGGTAGAGCGTTATACCAAGGGCAAGATTGGCCCGGATGACGTTATTTCCGTAGCGGAGAGCGTGGTTGCCATCACCCAGGGCAGGGCAGTCCGTCCGGAGGATTTGAAGATTACCCGCGTGGCAAGGCTTTGCTGCCGTTTCATCCCGGATTATGGTTCTCTGGCCAGCCCTCACGGCATGCAGTCCCTGATGGATGTAGAGGGCAAGTGGCGCGTTGCCGGTGCGCTGGTCATGGGCTTTTTGGGCAAGCTGGTAGGCATGAACGGCCTGTTCTACAAGTGGGGCGGTGAGCAGACTGCCCTGATTGATGATGTTACCGGCACTATGCCGCCTTTTGACAAGCACATTGTCTACGGCCCGAAGGAGCCGGAGAAGGTGGTGGAGCAGCTGAAACAGCGTCTGGGCTGTTTTGGCGGCCTGATTGCCGATGTAAATGACCTGAAGCGCTCCCGTGTAGTTGGTGCCTCTGCCGGTCTGGACGGTGAAAGGGCGGCACGGCTTCTGATTGATAATCCATTCGGCAATGCTTCCCAGAAAACGCCGATTGTTATCATCAAGAATTTCCGCAAGCTGCAGGAACAGGGGTAATAATTATGCTGTTTAATGCTTTGCTGGTCTTTGTGGGTGGCGGCATGGGCGCTGTCAGCCGTTATTTGGTGACTACCTTCATGGGCAGCCATGTGAACGGCAGCTTTCCCTATGGCACCTTTGCTGCGAACATCATAGGCAGCTTTTTTATGGGCGCGGTGATGTTTTATTTTATCAACAAGAGTATGCCGGTGCCGGAGCATATCAGGCTGCTTCTTTTGGTAGGTTTCATGGGCGGCTTTACCACCTTTTCCTCATTCAGCATGGAAACGGTCAGCCTGATGCAAAATCAGCACGTTATGTCCTCACTGCTGAATGTGGCAGGCAATGTCAGCCTGGGTATTGCGGCGGTGCTGATGGGCATGTATGCGGCTAACTGGCTGAGCTGATGCCACAGGTGATATCGGGCGTGGCGGATAAGCCGGATACCGGCGCGGCAGTGCAGTGACGGATGATTCGGCTGTTCGGCATCGGCCGCGGCAGTGCTGTGGCCGGGCGATGAAAGTATTTGCAAAATTTTACTGTCAGTTTTGGTCGCTGGCAGTATTTTTTTGTGTTTTTATGGTATCATATAATAGTAAGGTTTTTGCAAGGAGGAATTGTATGGAGCGGAAGAATGGGCGCAAGGCTCAGCCGGAGGGGCGCCCGGACGGGCGGCAGGCCGACCAGCTGCGCCGTTACCGGATAAATCGTTTTTTTCAGAAGAATCCTGCCGGCTCGGTGCTGATTGAGATGGGCAACACCAAGGTAATCTGCGCGGCCACCATCGAGGAAAGGGTGCCGAATTTTCTGCGGGGAACCGGCGAGGGCTGGCTGACGGCGGAGTATTCCCTGCTGCCAAGTGCCACCAATACCAGAACGCCGCGGGAGGCGGCCAGGGGCAGGCAGACTGGGCGCACACAGGAAATCCAGCGGCTCATAGGCCGCAGCCTGCGCTCCGTCATGGACATGAAGGCGCTGGGGGAGCGGACGATTATCATTGACTGCGATGTGATTCAGGCGGATGGCGGCACCAGAACAGCCTCTGTTACGGGGGCGTTTATTGCGCTGGTGGAGGCCTGCAACAGCATTTATGATGAAAAGAAGCCGTTTCCGGTAAAGGATTTTCTGGCGGCCATCAGCGTGGGCATTTCCCCTGCCGGAGAACCGCTCCTTGATCTTTGCTATGAGGAAGATTCAGCCGGGGTGGTGGATATGAACGTGATTATGACCGGCGAGGGGCAGTTCGTGGAGGTGCAGGGCACCGGCGAAGGGCGGCCTTTTAGCCGGGATGAGATGAACAGCCTGCTGGAGCTGGCGGAAAAGGGCATTGATGAGCTGATTTCCTATGAGAAGGATGTGCTGGGCAACGTGCTGGTATGGAGGGTAGGCCGCGAATGAAGCTGGACAATTTGCTGGATATTGCCCTGTTGGGGCTATATGTCTGGCTGGTCCGCTGGTCGCGAGTGAATATGGATATGAATAATTTATTAAATATGAAGAAAAATGTGCAGGCGGCAGTCAAGGGGCAGGAAAAGCTGAAAATCGTGATTGCCACGAAAAATCAGGGCAAGGTAAGGGAAATGCTGAATGCTTTTCGTGAACTGCCGGTGGAGCTGGTTTCGCTGGCTGACTTGCCGGAGAGGTATGATGAGCCGGTGGAGGATGGTGCTACCTTTCAGGCCAATTCCCTGATTAAAGCCGGGTATTATCAGAAGCAGACGGGCATGGCCTGCCTGGCTGATGACTCCGGGCTGGAGGTGGAGGCGCTGGGTGGTGCGCCGGGAGTGTATTCCGCCCGCTTTGCCGGGGAAAATGCCAGCGATGCGGACAACAATGCAAAGCTGCAGCAGGAGCTGAATGCATTGGGCAGGGAGACCTCGCCGGCGGCCTATCAGTGCGCCCTGACCTTTATTGATGCTGACGGCAGGGTGCTGACGGCACAGGGCTTCTGCCGTGGCGAAATCCGCCTTGAGGCCAGGGGGGAGAACGGCTTTGGCTACGACCCGTACTTTTACGTGGGTGAGAGAACCATGGCGGAAATGACACTGCAGGAAAAGCAGGCCATCAGCCACCGTGGGGCTGCGCTGGCTGAGATGGCAGTCCTTTTGCGGGGGTATTTCGAGGAATGCGGCCCTGTCATGGCATAGCAGGGTAACGGCAGGTTTTTGGGGATGTTGCACGACTTATTGAGGAGCGGTTGAGATGAGAATCGGATTGATAAGCGATACCCACGGCAATACCGCGGCTATTGACCAGGCGGTGGAGCTGGCGGGGGAGATTGATTTGTGGCTTCATGCAGGAGATATGATTCATGATGCCGAATATCTGGATATGGTGTATGATGCCAAGGTGATAAATGTGGCAGGAAACTGTGACTGGGGCAACCGCAGCGTGCCGGATGAGGAGGTTGTGGAGGCGGGCGGCCATCGGATTTTCCTGACCCACGGCCATATCTACGGCGTCAAGGGCTCGCCCTATGGCATGGTGCAGGCGGCACAGGAGAACGGGGCGGATATTGCCGTCTTTGGCCACAGCCATGTGGCGTTCAGGGAAAAGGTGGACGGCGTGCTGCTCATCAATCCCGGCAGCCTGGCCTACCCGCGGGACGGCGGCGGCCAGTCCTTTATGGTGCTGGAGCTGACCGAGGGGGCGGAGCCTGAGATTTACCATTACCATCTTGAGGACAGGGTTGCTTCCGGCAAAGCCGGCAAGGGGAAAAAACGTGAAAAATGGTTCGGATTGTTTTGAACAATATTCATAAAATTTATCCTACAAATTACCGATTATAATTCTGATAAATCAATACAAAAAGATGAATTCGGTTCACTTTATTTTACCTAAACCCCTTGCTGTTATTAGGTTGAAAGCAATTTAAAAATATGATATCATAAAGTAGCGAATGTGATTTTATTATATAATATTTAGGGAGGGTTTACTTTGCGTACAATTAATGTAGAGCAGATTACTGCTGAAGTAGCGCAGATGTGCAAGGAAGCTGCCTATTATTTGCCAAAGGATGTATATGAGGCATTGAAGAAGGGCAGGGAAACCGAGGAATCTCCTGTTGGCTGTGATGTTCTCGACCAGATCATCCGCAATTCCGAGATTGCCCGCGAAGAGGACAGGCCTATCTGCCAGGATACCGGCATGACCATCGTATTCCTGGAAATCGGTCAGGATCTGCACATTGAGGGCGGCAATCTGACTGATGCCATCAATGCAGGTGTCGCAAAGGGCTACGTTGAGGGGTATTTGCGTAAGTCCGTTGTGGCTGAGCCGCTGTTCAACCGTGTGAACACTCAGAACAACACGCCTGCTATCATCTACACCAAGATTGTGGATGGCGACAAGCTGAAGATTGAGGTTACCCTGAAGGGCTTCGGCAGCGAGAACAAGTCCGGCATCAAGATGCTGGTTCCTGCTGACGGTGTCGAGGGTGTCAAGAATGCTGTTCTGGATATCATCCAGCATGCAAGCTGCAACCCTTGTCCTCCGATGGTTGTAGGTGTGGGTATCGGCGGCACCATGGATCAGGCTGCATACCTGTCCAAGCGCGCCCTGATGCGTCCGACCAATGTCCGCAATGCGCATCCTGATTATGCGAAGCTGGAGGGCGAGCTCCTCGAGATGATTAACAAGACCGGTATCGGGCCTCAGCTGGGCGGCACTACTTCTGCCCTGGCTGTAAATATCGAGTGGGGACCTACCCACATTGCCGGACTGCCTGTTGCCGTGACCATCTGCTGTCATGCAATGCGCCATTCCGAGCGTGTATTATAAGAGGAGGAAGAAAGATAATGGCTGAAAAGATTCGCATTACTACACCTTTGACTGAGGAAGTATCCCGCACTCTGCGCGCTGGTGACAGCGTGCTGATCAGCGGTACCATCTATAGCGCACGCGATGCTGCCCACAAGGCTATGACCGAGGCTCTGGCCCGCGGCGAGAAGCTGCCGATTGACTGGAACAACCAGATTGTTTATTACCTCGGCCCTACTCCTGCCAAGCCTGGCAATCCTATCGGCTCCTGCGGCCCTACTACTTCCGGCCGTATGGACGCTTATACGCCTACCATGCTTGATCAGGGCATCAAGGGCATGATTGGCAAGGGCTCCCGCGCACCGGAGGTTATCGAGTCCATGAAGAAGCATGGCGTAACCTATTTCGCTGCCGTGGGCGGTGCTGCTGCCCTGATTTCCAAGTCCGTAAAGAGCTACACCGTTCTGGCTTACCCTGAGCTGGGGCCTGAGGCTGTGGCAGCTCTGGAGGTTGAGGATTTCCCTGCTATCGTTGTAATCGACTCTGAAGGCAATAACTTCTACGAGATGGGTCAGGCTCCATATCGTAAGTTATAATTACTTTCCGCAGGAAAGAATATATTTAGGAGGTCTAGAATGATTAACGTATCTTTTTATCTTCGCCGTCTGCATTCCCTTTGCGGTCTGATTTTACTCGGCGGTGTGCTGGTTGAGCATTTGCTGACAAATGCTTCGGCTATGGGTGGCCCTGAGGTGTTCAATCAGGGATTGGCTATGATGGAGCTCATTCCACCACCAATTTTCCTGGGCATTGAAATCTGCATGTATGCAGTGCCAATCCTGTTCCATGCAATTTATGGTATTTTTATCGCTTTGGATGCAAAGAACAACCCTGGTGCCTATGGTTACTCCCGCAACCTGAAGTTTGCCCTGCAGCGTTACACTGCATGGTACCTGGTAGCATTCCTCATCTGGCATGTGGGCTATCTCCGTATTTATCTCAAGGGCCTGAGCGGCGTTCATATCAGCTATGAGCTGGTACAGAGCGTTCTGTCCAACCCGATTGTCTTCGTTCTCTATGCACTCGGTATGTTTGCTGCCATTTTCCATTTCTGCAACGGTATTACTACCTTCTGCATGACCTGGGGTATTGCCAAGGGCCCTCGTGCACAGTGCGTTGTTGACAAGATTGCTATGGGTCTGTGCGCTCTGATGTGCCTCCTGACTCTGGCGTTTATGTTCTCTTACTTCATGTAATCCCTGATTGCATAGCCTGTTTGGAGAATTTGTCGTAGTTAAAAATATTGTATAAGGAGAGAAACTGCGTGGCTAAAAATAAGATTATTGTAGTTGGTGGCGGTCTTTCTGGCTTGATGGCTACCCTTAAAATTTGCGAGGCTGGCGGCGAAGTAGACCTGTTCTCTTACTGTCCGGTAAAGCGTTCTCACTCCCTTTGCGCCCAGGGCGGCATCAATGCCTGCATGGATACCAAGGGCGAGCATGACTCCATTTATGAGCATTTCGATGATACCGTATATGGCGGTGACTTCCTGGCAGACCAGCTGGCTGTAAAGGGCATGGTTGAGGCTGCTCCGAAGCTCATCAAGATGTTCGACCGCATGGGTGTGCCTTTCACCCGTACCCCTGAAGGCGTTCTCGACCTCCGTAACTTCGGTGGCCAGAAGAATAAGCGTACCTGCTTTGCCGGTTCCACTACCGGTCAGCAGCTTTTGTATGCTCTTGACGAGCAGGTTCGTCGCTGGGAAGTTAAGGGCGGCGTAACCAAGTATGAGTTCTGGGAATTCATCAAGATTATCAAGAACAAGGACGGCATCTGCCGCGGTATTGTTGCCCAGAGCATGAACTCCATGGAGATTAAGGCATTCCCTGCTGACGTTGTCATTCTGGCAACCGGTGGCCCTGGCCAGGTATTCGGCCGCTGCACCGCTTCCACTATCTGCAACGGCTCCGCTGTATCTGCTGTTTACCAGCAGGGCGCAGCTATCGGCAACCCTGAGTTCATCCAGATTCATCCGACCGCTATCCCTGGCTCCGACAAGAACCGTCTGATGTCCGAGGCATGCCGTGGTGAGGGTGGCCGCGTATGGGTATACCGTGATGGCAAGCCTTGGTACTTCCTGGAGGATATGTATCCTGCATACGGCAACCTGGTTCCTCGTGACGTTGCATCCCGCGCTATTTTCAAGGTATGCGTTCACATGGGCCTGGGTATTGACGGCGACCGCCGCGTATATCTCGACCTGTCCCACATTCCGGCTGATTATCTGGAGCGCAAGCTGGGCGGCATCATCGAGATTTACACCGAGTTCGTAGGCAAGGACCCTCGCAAGGTTCCAATGGAGATTTTCCCTTCCGTTCATTATTCCATGGGCGGTATCTATGTAGATAGAAAGCACTTCACCACGATTCCTGGCCTGATGGCTTCCGGTGAGTGCGACCATCAGTACCACGGTGCAAACCGTCTGGGTGCTAACTCCCTGCTGTCTGCTGCTTATTCCGGCACTGTTTCCGGCCCTGAGGCTATGAAGTATTGCAAGGAAGGCAAGCAGGGCGTGGCTCTGACCGATGCCGAGCTGGAAGCAGCCCGTCAGGAGGTTCAGGCCGAGTATGACAAGATCCGCCAGATGAACGGTCCTGAGAACGCGCACAAGCTGCATCAGGAAATGGGCGAGATCATGTATGAGTATGTATCTATCGAGCGTGATAATGTTGGTTTGGACAAGTGCCTTGTCAAGCTGAAGGAAATCCTGAAGCGTTGGGACAACATCGGTCTGACCGACCATGGCAACTGGGCTAATCAGGAGGCCATGTTTGTTCGCCAGCTCCGCAACATGATTCTCTATGCAATGGCTATTACCAAGGCTGCCCGCTGCCGTGATGAGTCCCGTGGTGCTCATGCCAAGATTGAGCTGGATGCTAACGGCAAGCGCAAGATGGACGGCGAGGAGCTGGTATTCATGCCTCGTAACGACGAGAAGTTCATGAAGACCACTGTTGTTACCTACGATCCTAAGACCGAGGAGCCAATCGTAAATTATGAGGAGTTCGAGCATTCTCTGATTAAGGCTCGTCCTCGTAACTATGCTGTTGCGAAGAAGGAATAAGAGGAGGATAAATCAGAATGGCAGAACAGAAGAAAACAGTTACTTTTATTATTGAGCGTCAGGACAGCCCTAACAGCGCGCCTTACACTCAGGAATTTGAAATTCCGTATCGTCCTGCACTGAACGTCGTTGCCTCCCTTATGGAAATCCAGAAGAATCCTGTAACCAAGGATGGCAAGCGTGTTGCCCCTGTTACCTGGGAGTGCAACTGCCTGGAGAAGGTATGCGGCGCCTGCATGATGGTTATCAACGGCAAGGCCCGTCAGGCCTGCTGTGCCCTGATTGACGAGCTGGAGCAGCCAATCCGCCTTGCTCCTGCCAGAACCTTCCCTGTAATCCGCGACCTGCTCATCGACCGTTCCGTAATGTTCGAGAGCCTGAAGCGCGTACAGGCCTGGGTTGAGATTGATGGTACCTGGGAAGTTAAGGATGCTCCTATCCAGAATCCTTACACCGCTACCACCGCTTATGAGATTTCTCACTGCATGACCTGCGGCTGCTGTCTGGAGGCTTGCCCGAATGTCGGCCCTCAGTCTGACTTTATCGGTGCTTCCCCTACTGTACAGGCTTACCTGTTCAACCTGCATCCGCTGGGAAAATTCGACAAGGAGAAGCGTCTTAATGCTCTCATGGGCAAGGGCGGTATCACCGGTTGCGGCAATTCCCAGAACTGCGTAGAGGTTTGCCCTAAGAACATCAAGCTGACCACTTACCTGGCTCAGCTGAACCGCGATGTGAACAAGCAGGCCTTGAAGAACATTTTCAACAAGTAATATGTAATTTTTCGGCTTGCAGAAGGCTGCTGTCAGGGTGTCTGTTCACCCGGCGGCAGCCTTTTTGCATGTACAGGCAGTTTTGGGTGCAAATAAATGAGCAGATGGAGCTTGACTCTCACACTATGTCAGGGCTTATTATTGTGGTGAGCTCAACAAGAAACATCCATGGAGGTAGGAATAATGCTAAAAATAGGAGATTTTTCAAAGCTATCCAGGGTAAGCATCAGGATGCTTCGTCACTATGATGATATTGGCCTGCTGAAGCCGGCGGAAATTGATGAGTTTACAGGCTATCGCTATTATCAGGAAGAACAGCTCTTTGCCATGGGCAGGATTACCGCCTTGAAGGACATGGGATTTGCCCTTGCGGATATAGTCAAAATCCTTGATATTTATGATGACAAGGAAAGGCTGGATGTTTTTCTGGCCGAAAGGCAGAAGGAACTGATGGAGAGCTACAGGCAGACGGAGTACAAGCTGATGCTTCTGGAGTCAGCCCGAAAGAGGCTGAGAAAGGAGCAAGTCATGAATTTTGATGTTACCGTAAAGACAATACCTGAAAGATACGCTGCCACTGTGCAGATGGTAATTCCCCGTTATGAGGATGAGGGCATGCTGTGGAATATGCTGGGAGAATGCAGGCCGCCGCTCATTCCGGCTGTGCCATGCTTTGCCTCGGCCCAGTTCCTTGATATGGAGTATAAGGAAAAAAACGTGGAAGTTATGATATCCATGAATGTAAAGGGGACATATCAGGACACGGAGCACGTAAAATTTAAAACCCTTCCGGCGGTCAAGGTGGCAAGCTGCATCATGAAGGGCGGTTATGAGCAGATGAATGATGTTACAGCCACAGTGATTTCCTGGATTAAGGCAAATGGCTATACTGTTTCAGGCCCGATGTTCAATATTTATCATGTGAGCCCTGCTCAAACGCAGAATCCGGATGAGTATGTGACCGAGGTGTGCTTTCCAGTAGAGTAATCAGCATCTTCCCATGAGATTGCAAGTAAAATGTGCTATGCTGTGAAAGTGATTGCTGAAGCTGTGCGTTTGTATGGCTGCTGCGGGGTGTTTTTTGCATCCTGCAGCAGCTTTTTATATGGCGATAATTTCACAAGTGCAATACAGGCTTTTTGCTAAAACCGCGGTATATGGTATAATAGTAATTGATTTGGTGGAAAGCAGGTGAGGGGAGCATGTCATCAGGAAAGGAATATCTGGATTTTATTTTGGAGCAGCTTTCTGAGGCGGAAGATGTAAGTTATCGCGCCATGATGGGGGAGTATATTTTATACTACAAAGGCAAGATTATAGGTGGAATTTATGATGACCGTTTTCTGGTGAAACCGGTGAAGGCGGCTGTTGCTTATATGAAGGATATTGAATACGCCGTCCCTTATGAGGGGGCAAAGGAAATGCTATTGGTGGATAATGTTGAT
>NZ_JBJDWZ010000138.1:0-1863 GCF_051866355.1 Anaerovibrio sp.
TGGTGGAGCTGCAGCGCCGCATGGCGGAGAACGGCTCCGTGCTGATGGATGGCCGTGATATTGCCACCAGCGTACTGCCAAATGCCAACGTCAAGATTTTCCTGACCGCCTCCATAGAGGAGCGGGCGCGCCGCCGCTACAAGGAAATGAAGGAAAAGGGCTACGATGTGACGCTGGAAGAGCTGCAGAAGGATATTGCCGCCCGCGATAAGGCGGACAGCGAGCGGGAGATTTCGCCTCTGGTGCAGGCTCCTGACGCTGAGCTTCTGGATACCAGCGACATGGGAATCGATGAGGTTGTTCAGGCTATTGTGGATAGGTGCAGGAACGTGTGACAGACAGGAGAAAAGCAAAATGTTTTACAAATGCTTAAAGTTATTTTTTCAGATAATATTTGGCATTCTGTTTCGTCCTATTGTCAAGGGCAGGGAAAATGTGCCGATGGAGGGCGGCATGATCATGGCGGCCAACCATCTCAGCAACTGGGATCCGCCGATGGCCGGTACGTATATGCCCCGGCCTGTGGCCTATATGGCCAAGGAGGAGCTGTTCAGGCCTGCCATAGCGGGGGCGGTTATTCGCAACCTGTATGCCTTTCCTGTCAAGCGCGGTGCGGCGGACAGGGGCGCCATAAAAACGGCGCTGGGGATTTTGAAGCAGGGGCTATGCCTCGGAGTTTTTCCGGAGGGCACCCGCAGCAAGACAGGCAGGCTGGGCAAGGCTGAATCCGGGGTGGCACTTCTGGCCGCTATGGGCAGGGTGCCGGTGGTGCCTGTGGCGATTATCGGCACGAATAAGATTTTTCAGAATGGCGGCCTGCTGCCAAGGATAAAAATAATTTTTGGCGAACCGCTTTATTTCGAGGGAAAGCACAACGACAAGGAAGCCCTCAATGCTTTTTCAGAAAAAATTATGAGCCGTATTTCTGTCATGATTGATGAGAATGAAGCAGATTTCTAAAAAAAATTGAAAAAATGATAAATTTACATAGCCAAGCTGTAAAATTCATGATATAATGGCAGAGTGTTTTAAGTTGCAGTTTTCTATTTTGAGTTTTGTTTTGAGGTGACCTGATGCGGGAAGTTTATTTGGCGGAAAATCTCGGTTTCTGTTACGGGGTCAAGAGAGCCATTCAGCTTGCGGAGAATTCGGTGACGCCTCAGAGCAGGTCATATACCCTGGGGCCAATCATTCACAATCCGCAGATGGTTGCGAGGCTGGCAGAAGAGGGGATAGGCAAGATTGAAACACTGGATGAAATCACCGAGGGGACGGTCATTGTCCGTTCTCATGGCGTAGGGCCTCATGTTTATGACAAGATTGAGGCCAAGGGACTGAATCTTGTGGACGCTACATGTCCTCATGTGCGCAAGGCCCAGAATTCTGCGAAGAGCCTGGCCGATGAAGGCTATCAGGTGGTCATCGTGGGTGACAAGAATCACCCGGAGGTGCGCAGTATTCTTGAGTGGGCCGGTGAGGGTGCCGTGGCAGTGGATACAGAGGATGAGGCTGACGCACTGCCGGTATACGGCAGGCTCGGCATTGTTTCCCAGACTACGTTTTCCGGTGCCAGATTCAAGAAAATAGTGGGTGTTCTGCTGGACAAGTCCTCTGATGTGAGGATTATCCGCACCATCTGTACGGCAACTGATTTGCGCCAGTCAGCGGCAGTGAAGCTGGCCGGTGAGGTTGAGCTGATGATTGTGGTGGGCGGCAAGAACAGTGCCAATACGACAAAGCTGGCCCAGCTTTGTTCGGAAAAATGTAAAACATACCATATCGAAACAGCCGCAGAGGTGTGTGACGATTGGTTTGCTACAATAAAAAAAATTGGTATTACAGCGGGTGCTTCAACGCCTGACT
>NZ_JBJDWZ010000139.1:0-1848 GCF_051866355.1 Anaerovibrio sp.
TCCCCATAGGCAACGCCCCCTTTCAGGGGCAGGATTAACCGCCTACCGTATAGGTGCAGCTCTTGCTGGTAAATATTATACAGAAAAAAACGTATAATGAAAGACCGCCGTACCTGCAAGCTAAATGGCGGTTTTTCTATGCCTTAGCTACAGGCTTTGTATAAAATATAGTTATATATTGTCAAATTGTTTATTTAGTGCTATAATCAAAGCATAAAGAGGCAGTTGATGTTGCGATTGTCAGCTACCTCAGCGAATTTAGGGTGAGCCGACCAGTGCAAATGGTCGGCTCAGTTTTTTTAGAAGGTTATTTCTTGAAAAACTGTATGATTGACACCATAAGTGTCAGAACTGCTACCAGCAAGGATAACATTTCATACAAACTCATGGCATCACCTCCTTAGAGGAGGAAGCCGACACATCAATGCCTCTTGTGTAACATTATAACACATCTATAAAATCTTGCAAAGTTTAACTGCATTGTGTATAATAGAGGCAAGAGGAGTACCGATAGACGGTTGCACCGGATGAATAGTTGGTTTTGGAAGACCGCCTATTTCCGCCAAGTCACAGTCGGTTTTCTTATGCCTTTATGGCAATTATACAAAGTGTTACTAGAAAAACATAAGATTAACCGCCAACGCCTGGAAGCTAAATGGCGGTTTTTCTTATGTCTTCATTTAATAAAAACCTACATTCTGTCCAAAATGAACAGAATGTAGGTTTTTGATACAGTGGGCTTTGGTTACAGATTTTTGCGACAAATCACGTTTTTAAAATATTCTGGGCAGTATATACTCTAGGCATAGTAAATTTCAAGATATTTTGAAGGGAGTAATTTATCATGGCTAATGAGTATGGGGCACAGGAGCAGAAGAAGTTTGATTGGTATCAGACAATGACCAATACGGTGATTGAGCATCTGGAGAGTGGTGCAGATTTTTTGGACAATCTGGATATGGTGTCCATTCCTGTGAACGGTGATACTGGCAAGGGATATGATTTTAACAGTAATCTGTTGCTCATGATGGAGCAGCAGAAGAAAAAAAGCAATGATCCCCGGTTTTTCACCTACAAGCAGCTTCAGGCGCATGGCTATTCGGTGCCGTATGGCACGAAATCTGTTGCTGTTATTGCTGTTGACCAGGTGAAAAATGAACAGGGCAAGCGGGAAAGCCATTTTGAAAACGTATTTCATGCCAGTGATGTTGTGAAGCGTGTGTATCTGACTGATGCGCAGGGGAATAGGGTGCCGCTTTTGGATAAGGATGGCAATCAGAGATTTAGTAAACGTGACAATCAGCCGTTGTATCGCTACAATGATGAGCCAATTCCTGCCGAGGAGCCGATTGTAAAGAAAAAGGCGTATTTGGTCAGCCGCGATACATCTGAAAGCTTTCACTCTGCAGTTGAAAATACGCTGCAGAATGTATCTAATCCCGGACAGCGTGATTTGCGTGTGGCTTTGGCCGTTATGATGGTTGCTGCGGAAACCAATAATAAGGCAGCCATTGGTTATTATGAGCATTCTATAAACCGGGAAGGCGTAATTCAGGCATTGAACGCCGATAAAAAGGAGTTTGCTAATGCCGTGTACGATGCGTCTTGCATTGTAAGGGAATACAGGGAATTGGCCTGGGAAGCCAGCAAGCAGCATGAGGCCGAGAATATAAGAACTAATGATGACGAGGATATTCCGTTTGGCCCTGTGCCGGAAACATTGACGAGTAACGTGGCCGCATCGGTAGGAGAGCAGCCAAAGACTGTTGAGAAAGTGCATGTTGAAAAGCCTGCTACGGAAGAGGCAAAGTCTCCGGCGGCAGTTTTCAGCGAAAACATGGCAAAAGC
>NZ_JBJDWZ010000140.1:0-1842 GCF_051866355.1 Anaerovibrio sp.
AACGGTTGTAGCTGTTTCTAGCCTGCAGCTCCACCGCCTCCGCCCGGCGAAGGGCGCTTTCGGCCTGCTTGATTTTCAGCGGCAAATCCTCATTGATCAGCTCCACCACCACATCGCCTGCATGCACATACTTATTCTTATGGGTAAATTTTCTGGTAATGACACCATCTGCCTTGGCAATAACATCCACAGACTGGCGGGAAGACATGCTTGCTTCCGGAAACTCATACTGGGCGTTGATATTCCTCATTTTTACCGTAGTGGCATTGACTATAACAGAGCGGTTATTCATCCTTTCTAATATCACGCTCTCACCTTTATAATTGATAAAAATACCATAGCCAATAATAGTCAATGACATAATAATCACCATTGTCATGGCTATATAAAAATACCTCTTCAAACACACCGCCCCCCGGAAAATATATTCCATATCAATAAATAATTACAATTACATTGTTATATTCTACAAAAAATGAAAAATTCCTGCAAAAAACGACGTCGTTATCAGGTAAAGCAAATAACAGCGTCGTTTTCATTGTATAGGAAATCCCATCGCCCCTTGAAAACTGTATACCTTAAAAGATAAAATCCCCCATAAATAAATACACCGCAAAAAAACAGTGCCGATGTCTGCACGCACAGAAACCAGCACTGTTTACATCTAATTCAAGCTGTTCAGCTTTTTTCTATCAGTGTCTTGATGGACAACCCGGCACCGGCTATTGCACCTGTTACAGCACTAGCCGTTCCCACGGATACCGCTGCCACAGCCGCCGTTGTCGTGCCACCTACTGCAGCAGCAGCTGCTGCACCGGCCGCACCGGCTGCCGCGCCAATCACTCCCGCCGCTGCGCCGGCAGTAACGGCACTAAGTGCTACTACGCCAACAACAACTACAGCCGCAAGGGCAACCTTCTTAAACTTATTCCAAAATCCCTTAAAGCTTCCCCCTACAATCATTTCCATATCTTCATCTGACAATTTTGTTTTCTTGTCATAGTACCCCATAGCCTCATCAAACAGCTTCTTGAATTCATCCAGCTTAATGGTTATGTACCTTTTTGCCGCCTCATACATCTCCTCAACAGTTTCTGCAGCTTCCATAATCCTGCTGGTAACAGGATCTGCTTCCATCTTCTGCAGCATTTCCTGTACCTGTGCCCCATTCTGCTCAATTGCCATTGCCATCTCCATGATAAACCGCTCCCTTCAACTCACACAGCTGCCCACTTGCTACTAAAGCTGACTGCTCTGAAATCAACATCCTATCCATCGCACTCCGTGCAACATACCCTCTTATAAGATATCTTTACCTCTCATTTAATGAAAGCCTTGACTTTTTTCGTAATCCAGACAATAAAATCATCCACTCCTGCCACCCCGCCACTGGCTCCTTCCAAATCATCATCCGTCAGTAATTTCTTTACCTCATCGTCGCCATTTAAGCCGGAAGCCAGTGACAGCAGCTCATCCTTCTCGACGCTCAGGCCATTCTCTGCCAGAACCGCTATGATTTTCTCCATACTGTCACAATTCAAAAGCTGATTTCTAAATTTCTCATCAGTCTCAAGCTTGCCATTCAGCTGCTCCAGCTTTCCCTTCAAAACATCATCCAACATGATTAAAACCTCCTTCTCCACCAGCCGTTTATTAACATATTCATATCTGACCTTTTGTTAATTGTACGCAAACACGTCCAATTAATTACGTATATGCTACATAAATATATCTATTTTTTATTGTAACATGGAAATTCGACACATGGTTACAAAATCCTGCATAAAATAAATAATTTTCCTTATTTTCCCTTTTCTGTCAATGGCATGATAATATATAATA
>NZ_JBJDWZ010000141.1:0-10187 GCF_051866355.1 Anaerovibrio sp.
CTGTGCATGGTGAATATAAGCGGCGCAGTGGGAAATATGAGCTGTGCATGGTGAAGTGCATATCGTTGACTGCGCATGATGAATTGTGAAGATGAACAGTAATGCAGAAAACCGCAGAAGCGGGAATAAAACTGAGAATAAAACTGGAAATAGAGCTGGCCGTAAAAGCAGGAACAGAAGCAGGAACGGGAAGAAGCTCTTCCGCCTGCGCCTGATTCTGGAGGGCTGTGGTGTGGGCATAGGTGCCGGACTGTCCGTGGGATTGTTCCGCTATCTTTTGACGCTTTCCGAGGCATGGCGTCCTCTTGTATATGAATATGTAAAGAATTCCGCCCTGCAGGGAGACTGGCTGCTGCCGCTGGCCTACGGGGCCGCCTTTGTGCTGGCGGCCTGGCTGCTGGCCAAAATCGTGGCGGCGGAGCCTATGTGTACCGGCAGTGGCATTCCCCAGGTCAAGGGCATACTGATGGGCAGGATGTCCATGAACTGGCTTTCCGTGCTGGCGGCGAAGATTGTGGGCGGCGTGCTGGCCATAGGGGCGGGAATGTCCCTGGGCAGGGAAGGCCCCAGCGTGCAGATCGGCGCCTGTGCCGGTCAGGGCATAGGCAGTATCCGCCATCGCGAGGGCAGGGGGCTGGAAGCCAGAACC
Source organism: Anaerovibrio sp. (assembly GCF_051866355.1). GTDB lineage: Bacteria > Bacillota > Negativicutes > Selenomonadales > Selenomonadaceae > Anaerovibrio. The sequence goes on from NZ_JBJDWZ010000141.1 coordinate 650, forward strand.
CTGCTGGTGGCAGGCTCCGGCGCCGGTCTGGCGGCCGCCTTCAACGCGCCGCTGGCCGGGGTGATTTTTGGGCTGGAAGAACTGCAGAGGACGTTTTCGCCTGCGGTTCTGCTGGCGGCCATCACGGCTGCCGTTACTGCTGCGACGGTAACGGAGCTGTTCTTTGGCGTCAGCCCGGTCTTCACTTTGGGCTATCTCCTGCCCATGCCGCTGGATATGCTGGGCTGGCTGGCAGGGCTGGGAGTTTTTGTGGGACTGCTGGGCAGGCTGTTCAACAGGTCACTGCTGTTTTCCCTGGCCTGGTACGAGGGCAGGGGATTGCGCGGCATCTACAGGCCGCTGCTGCCTCTGGCGGTGGCGGCCGTCCTTGGCTTCGTACTGCCGGAGCTTCTGGGAGGCGGCAGTCATCTTGTGGACGCGCTGGCGGTGGAGGATTACAGCCTTGCCTTTCTCTGCCTGCTTTTTGCCGGGAAGTTTCTGTTCACCATGCTGTGCTTCGGCTCCGGGGTGCCGGGAGGGATTTTTCTGCCCATGCTGGTGCTGGGGGCGCTGGGCGGGGCGATATTCGGCAGCCTGCTGTCAGGTGCCGGGCTGCTGCCTGCCATGTACATGGCGGATATGATTGTCTTCGGCATGGCGGCGTATTTTTCCGTGGTAGTAAAGTCGCCGGTGACGGGCAGTGTCCTGATTATGGAGATGACAGGCTCCTTTCAGCACATGCTGGCCCTGCTGATAGTCTCCCTCTCCGCGTATGCGGTGGCTGAGCTGACCGGCGGCAGGCCGGTATATACCGAGCTTTTGGAGAGAATGCTGCGCAAAATGCCCCGTCGCAAAGAAATTGCGGGGAAGAATTGACAAAATAAATAAAAGTGTAATAAAATAGGACAGTATTCCTATATAAACAATAGATAAAAATATTACTTGATAAAAAGCAAGATTGCGTGTAAAATAATAGGAAATTGGAATTATTGGGCATTGTTGCAGGAAAATTGAACAATGGTAACTAAGACCTCGTGCATTTTTGCACAGTTGGATATATAATATTATCGGATTGGGAGTGTGATATCATGTTTTTGGAAGAGCGTCAGGAAAGCATAATGAATATGCTGAACGCAGAGGGAAAGGTTCGCGTAAAGGAACTGAGCGAGAAATTTGGTGTGACAGAGGACTGCATCCGCAAGGATCTGGGCTCTCTTGAGAAGCAGGGACGATTGAAGCGTACCTATGGCGGCGCCGTGGTGCTGCGTGAGAATAACCATGTGATTGAAATCAGCAAGCGCAAGACCACCGATGTGGATGCCAAGCGGCGTATTGCCCATGCTGCCGTGAAGCTCATTCATGACAGGGATATGGTATTTCTGGATATTTCTACCAGCAATCTGGCTATTGCGGAGCTTCTGGCCAAGGACCAGCGGGAGCTTACTATTGTGACCAATATGATTGACATCCTGCTCATTCTTGCCAATCATCCGAAGATTCGCGTGGTTTTTGCCGGCGGCAAGATAAACAAGAGCCGTGACGGCTTCTGGGGCGGCATGACCATGGACTTTATTTCCCGCCTGAAGCCGGATGTTGCCTTCGTGGGGGCTATCGGCGTGGACGCCATGGAAAACAGCGTATCCACCTATGATATTGAGGACGGCATCAACAAGGCGCAGATTATCCGCGTCAGCAAGCGCGCCTATGTGGTGGCGGAGGCCAGAAAGCTGAGCACGGACGGCAACTACAACTATGCGACGCTGGATACCCTGTCCGGGCTTATTACGGATTCCATGCCGTCTGAGAAGGTGTGCGAGGCGCTGACACGCTACGGTGTAGAGCTTATTGTGCCATGATTAATTATGTATACAGGGGACTGAAGGTATTTTTGTTTTATCTTTCAGTCCTTTCTCTTTGCAGGCTGATATTCTGCCTGTGGCTGCAGGAATACTGGGCACCCGGTACCGGCTGGGGCGAGCTGCAGACGGTTCTGTGGCTGGGAACGCGGCTGAGCATCCAGACGGCCGGCGTGCTGACGCTGGCCGTCATGGTTCCGGCAGGGCTGTGTACGGCCGTATCGGCCGCATGGGGCCAGAGGCTGGAGCGGGTGCTGAACGGATTTTTGCTGGCTGTCACCTCGGTGATGTTCGTGGCCAGCTTTCCTTATTATCGCCAGTTCCACAGCCGTTTTCATCAGCTCCTGTTCAATGCGGGCAACGATGATATGTATGCCCTGCTGATTTCGCTGGTGCAGGAGTTCAACCTGCCTGTCAGGCTGGCGGGGGCACTGCTGCTGGGCGGCCTTCTGTGGTGGCTTTTGTACCGCTTCATCGGCAGCTTTGGCAGTGGCGGTGCTGGCGGCAGGCTCGACAGGGTGACAGGCCTGCAGTACAGGTCGGGCGGCTTTGCCGGCGGCCTTCGCCCGAAGTACGGTTATGCCGTCTGGTGCAGGCGTCTTGCCCTTGTGGCAGGGCTCTACGTGCTGGGGCGGCTGGTGGTCTTCGGCGGCAGCTGGGGCTGGGAAACTGCCCTGGAATGGGAAAATGTGGGCGTCACCAATGATGCCTTTATGAATGAGGCTATTCTGGATGATTATCAGGCTGTCTATCGCGGTTATCGCATGAATAACCGCCTTTTGGCCTGCAACGGACTGAATTTTACGGCGGAGCAGATAAAACAGCTGGCGGCGGCCCGGGCAGGAATGCCTGCGGACAGTGACAGCCTTGATACCTATCTGCGGCGGAGTGCCGGTGGTGCGGCCATTGAGAAGCCGCGGCAGATTTTTTTGATTGTTTCCGAGAGCTATGCCAACTGGCCACTGCTGGACAAGTATGCCCGTCTGCATATTGCGGACGGCATGCGGGAGCTGATTGCAGGGGCGGACAGTGATTACTGCCCGGCCATGCTGCCCAACGGCGCCAGCACCATTTCGGCGCTGACGGGGGTGGTGACGGGGCTGGCGGATGCCAACCTGTACCTGACCACCATGCCGGAGTCCTTTGCCGGGCCGTATATAACGGCACTGGCGCCCCAGATGGAACGGCTGGGGTATGATACGGCCTTCTGGTATGCAGGGCCTGCCAGCTGGGAGCGCATCGGTGCATTTACCGGGGCGCAGGGCTTCCGCCATTTTTATGGCCGCGGCGACATGCCGGAGGAGGCCGAGGGAAGCGTCTGGGGCTGTGATGATGAATACCTGTATGCAGAGGTTCTAAAGGGGGTACGGCCGGATACTGACAGCTTCAACGTCATCATGAATGCCTCCAATCATTCCCCTTACAGCGTGGATGTGGCGGGCAAGGGCTTTGATGCGGAAGCGGTCCGCCGGGTACTGCCGGAGGCTGTGCAGGGTGATGAATGGCTGCTCCGGGAGCTGGGGCATTACTGGTACGCAGACCGGGAGATGGCCCGCTTCGTGGCCGCGCTGAAGGAACGGTATCCTGACTGCCTGATTGCCATAGTTGGCGACCATGCGGACAGGTATAACATTGACAACCTGCCGTCCATGTATGAGAGGTATGCGGTTCCCTTTATCATCACCGGCCGGGGCGTACACAAGGGGACGCTGCTGCCTGACAGCGCAGGCAGTCAGATTGATATAGGCCCTACCCTGATAGAGCTGGTTGCGCCGAAGGGCTTTGAATATTATGCTGTGGGCGGGAGCCTTTCCAGAGATAATCGTCAGGGCGTGAACTACGGCTTCTGGATTACCAGGGACTTTATCGGCGAGGCGGACAGGGTGCCGTTGGAGCCGGTGCAGATAGAGGGCAGTCAGGGACGGGCCATTGACGAGGCGGCATTGCAGCAGTACATTGATGCTGTGCGCAGTGTGTCCTGGTGGCGGCCGAAGTACGGCCCGGTGCTGGATGAGAGGCTGCTGGAGGGACGGTGACGATGCATGCTGCTGGATAAGAAGGCGAGGGACAGCCTGCTGTCAGCCTGCCAGCTGTGCCCGAGAAAGTGCGGCGCCGACCGCCTGCATGGCAGGGGCGCATGCGGTGGCGGCGACAGGGCTGTGGTGGCCAAGGTGAGCCTGCATCCCTGGGAGGAGCCTGTGCTGACAGGAGCCGGAGGAGCAGGGACGGTGTTCTTTGCCGGGTGCAGCCTGCGCTGCGTATTCTGCCAGAATTATGAGATAAGCCGTCATGGCAGGGGAAAGCCTGTGGCTGACGATGAGCTGGGGGAGATTTTTCTTCATCAGCAGGCGGCCGGGGCGGCAGTTCTGGATCTGGTGACGCCGACCCACTACGTGCCGCAAATAATTAATGGAATTTTTTTTGCAAAAAAAGAGGGTTTTTCGCTACCCGTGGTGTATAATTCAAGTGGGTATGAAGATATCGGAACCTTGAATCTGCTGAAGGACAGCGTGGATGTTTTTCTGCCGGACCTGAAATACTACGACAGCGGCCTGGCGGAAATGTGTTCAGGGGTGGCGGATTATTTTGCGGTTGCCTCAAGGGCCATCGGGAAGATGGTGGAGCTGGCAGGCAGTCCCGTGCTGAATGACGAGGGGATTATGACCGGTGGCGTGCTGGTGCGGCACATGGTCCTGCCGGGAGCCAGAAAGGACAGCATGCGGCTTCTGGACTGGCTGTGGTCGGCCTTTGGCGACAGCATTTATCTCAGCCTGATGAGCCAGTATACGCCCATGTACAGGGCGAAGGAGTTTCCTCAGCTTGGGCGGCGGCTGACGACCTTTGAGTACGAGTCCGTGACGGAGCATGCGGCAGAGCTGGGCTTTACGAAGTGCTTTGTACAGGAGCGGTCGTCGGCGGGAACTGCCTATGTGCCGGACTGGGATTGTACTGGTTTGCCTTAAACAAATTAAATTTAGGATTGTTTTAGGCGTGATTTGCTAGTATAATATATTATACAGTGGACTATAGGGGTATCTTTTATATTTCATAGAGATTATTTAGGGAGAGGTGTGTTACTGTGGCAGAAGATATTCGTGTACAAGATGTATTTGATATGGATTTCCTGCAGAAGTTTCAGGACAATTTTGCGAGAGCGGTAGGTATGACTGCCGTTACCGTAGATGCTGACGGCAAGCCGATTACCCGTCCTACTGACTGGTCGGAGTTCTGCATGAAGTATACCCGTGGTACGACGGAGGGGTGCCGTCGCTGCGAGCAGTGTGACAAGAACGGCGGTGAGACTGCCGCACGCACCGGACGTCCTACCTTGTACGAGTGCCATGCGGGATTGTACGATTTTGGTGCGCCGATTATTGTTGACGGCAAGCAGATTGGCTCTATTCTCGGCGGACAGATTCTGACCGCACCGCCTAATGAGGATAAGTTCCGCGCCTACGCCAAGGAGATTGGCGCAGATCCGGAGAAGTACGTGGAGGCTGTGCGCAAGATTCAGATTATGCCGAGGGAACGCCTGGAGTATGCGGCAGAGGTATTGTTCATGATGGCAAGCTCCTTCTCCCGCATGGGGCATTACCAGTTCCAGCTCAGGAAGATGGCTGAGTCCATCAACGAGACTGCCATGCATGTTTCCGCCGCTATGGAGGAGCTGGCGGCTTCTGCCAACGATGTAAATGAGAATCAGAAGGGACTGAACAAGGAGATTGAGAATGTAAGTGCAATCTCCAGCAAGATTAACGAGTTCACCAGCCTGATTCGCGATATTGCGAAGCAGACGCGCCTGCTGGGCCTGAATGCCTCCATTGAGGCTGCCCGTGCAGGTACTGCCGGCGCAGGCTTTGCCGTTGTTTCGGAGGAAATCGGCAAGCTGGCAGACAGCTCCCGTGAAACCGTTGACAAGATTCAGGAATTCACCGACCAGATTGGCGAGTCCGTCAACGAGACCGTTTCCAAGGGCGAGGCTACGTCCGAGATTGTAGGACAGCAGACCGCGGCTATTGCCGAGGTTGCCCAGGAGCTGACGAGATTGTCCGAAACTGCCGGTAAGCTGGTGGAGCTGGCCAACAATAAATAAGGTTTGTTTTAAAAGGCTGTCTTTGCGGGCGGCCTTTTTTTATCGGGAGGTATTACATGGAAAAAAAGATTTGTTTTATTGCCACAGGCGGCACTATTGCCAGCTCGGACAGCGGCAACGGGCTGATGCCCTCCATGGGGGCGGAGGGGCTGATAGCTTCCGTGCCGGAGCTGGGAAAGCTCTGCAGCATCGATTTTGTGCAGCTGATGCAGCTGGACAGCAGCAACCTTACGCCTGCCCACTGGCAGAAAATCGCCGGGGCGGTGGCGGACAGGTATGCTGATTATGACGGATTTGTTATAAGCCATGGCACGGATACGATGGCTTATACGGCGGCGGCGCTTTACTATATGCTGGAAAATACGGCAAAGCCGGTGGTGCTGACGGGTTCCCAGCTGCCGATGGAAAATCCCGGCACGGATGCCAGGGGAAATCTCCTGACGGCGTTCCATGCGGCGGTCAGCGGCAGGGGCGGCGTGTTCCTCGCCTTTGACGGGCATGTGATACACGGTGACAGCGCCAAGAAGATGTGCTCCAAGGATTTTCACGCCTTCTACAGCATCAACAGGCCGGAGGCGGGGGTGTTTGATGCTGTGGAAGGCAGTATCAGCTGGAACCAGCCGGAGGAGCGGCCCTCCGGCGAGTTTTCGCCCCGCCTGCAGCTGGATGACAGGGTGATGGTGCTGAAGCTGCTGCCGGGCACCAGTCCGGAGCTTCTGCGGCTGGCCGTGGATGCGGGCTACCGGGGGATTATCATTGAGTCCTTCGGCGCCGGTGGCGTTCCTACGGATGAATCACCTCTCAGCCTGCTGCCTGTGATTGATTATGCCGTGCAGAAAGGCGTGGTGCTGGTCTGCACGACCCAGTGCGTCTATGATGGCGCCCATCTGGACACCTATGAGGTCGGGGTCAGGGCCATGCAGCACGGGGTGATTTCCGGCGGCTCTGCCACGGTGGAGGCTCTGGCCGCAAGGCTGATGCTGGCATTGGGCGAGGGCAGGGGATTTGACAGAAGCGGCTCCTAGTGCTATTCTATTAAGAACACAGCTATTTTGAGAATAGATTTTATGAGGAGGCCGTTTTCATGGCAGAGGAAGCAAAAAAAACAGAACCTACCATAGAGGAGGTTCTGGAAAATACATCTATTGCGGATGTTTATCAGGCCGCAAAGCAGCTGGACGGGGTAGTGAGAAAGACCCGCCTGATTGAAAGCCCTTATTTTTCTGATTTGTGCGGCAACAGCGTTTACCTGAAGCCGGAGAACCTGCAGAATACAGGCTCCTTCAAGCTGCGTGGTGCGTACAACAAGATAAGCCAGCTTTCGGAAGAGGAGCGCAAAAGGGGCGTCATTACCGCCTCTGCCGGAAACCATGCCCAGGGCGTGGCCTTTGCGGCCCAGCGCCTGGGGTGCAAGGCTATCATCTGCATGCCTGCCACCACGCCTATCCTGAAGGTTGAGGCAACCCGCGCCTACGGTGCCGAGGTGGTGCTGTATGGCGACAGCTTTGATGATGCCTGTGCCAAATCCATGGAGCTGCAGAAGAAAAAGGGCTATGTCTATATTCATCCTTTCAATGATCAGAAGGTGCTGGCAGGTCAGGGGACCACGGCCCTGGAAATCATTGACGAGCTGAAGGACGTGGATGCCATTCTGGTGCCGATTGGCGGCGGCGGCTTTGCCAGCGGCGTGGCCCTTGCCACCAAGTCGGTCAATCCGCATGTAAAGGTTATCGGCGTGGAGCCGGAGGGAGCCGCCTGCATGGAGGCCTCCTTCATGCAGAAGGGCGTGGCAACCCTGCCGATGGTGGACACCGTGGCAGATGGCTGTGCGGTAAAGACCCCGGGTGATCTGACTTATGCCTTCTGCAAAAAGTACCTTGACCAGATTATTACTGTTTCCGAAATGGAAATCATGTCAGCCCTGCTTTCCCTGATTGAAAAGCACAAGCTGATTGCCGAGGGAGCCGGTGCCCTGAGCCTTGCCGCCCTTAACAAGCTGCCTTTCAAGGGCAAGAAGGTGGCGGCCATCATCAGCGGCGGCAATATTGACATTTCCACGATTTCCGCCCTGATTGACAAGGCGCTGATTGCCCGCGGCAGGGTGTTCTGCTTCTCGGTGCAGCTGCCTGACAAGCCGGGCCAGCTCCTGAATGTGTCCCAGATTCTGGCAGATGAAAACGCCAATGTCATCAAGCTGGATCACAATCAGTCCAAGGTGACGGACAGCTTCAAGAAGGTGGCACTGGATGTAACGGTGGAAACCCACGGGCATGAGCATGTTCAGCGCATTATCAGGGCGCTGGAAAATGCAGGCTTTGTCATCGACAAGATATATTGATAATTTTTACCCTCCCTGCCGGTTGCGGCGGGGAGGGTATTTTTTTGCTCCTGTATGCTGTTTGGGCACATGGCTTTTGTACACACAGCATTCATTCATGCGTTGCAGGGTGCATACTGCATCAGTCGGGCTGTCCCGCGGCCTCCGGCCGGGCGCAGTCCAGCTCGATGACCTCTATCTGCCGGTCCCGCAGGCCCTGCAGTTCCTCCGTATTGCCGCCCTGGCAGGTGATGAGGGTGTCTATGCTGTTCACGGAAGCGGAAAGGAAATTGTGCTCCCGCCCGATTTTGGTGTTGGCGGCCAGTATGTAGCAGGTGCCGCGGCAACGGCGCAGCATCATGTCGTTAATGGCTGTTTCCGGCAGTACGGAGGTGGTGATTCCGCCCCTGACGCTGATGCCGCCTACCCCTAGAAACGCCTTGTCAGCGTGTATTTTTGTCAAAGCATTCATGGCAAACTCCCCTACCAGGGACTGGCGACTCTGATACAGCTCGCCGCCTGTCAGGATAATCGTCACCATAGGGTCATGGGGATAGCCTATCATGGCGCTGTTGTTGGTTACGATGATGACATGCTTGTTTTTCAGATAATCCACAACCTTCAGTACCGTGGAGCAGGAATTCATAAAAATAGTGTCGCCGTCTTCAATCAGATTGGCGGCATAGCGGGCGATGGCCTCCTTCTGCTCCCTGTCAACGCCGGATTGTGCCATGGACATAGGCGACGGGTCTTCCTCCTTTAGCGCGCCCTCTATAAGCTCCGCCCCGCCGTGGAACCGCCTGACCAGGTGCTGTTTCTCAAACATCATCAAATCGCGGCGGATGGTTGTGGCGGACACATGCAGCTGGCTGGAAACGGTATCCACATCGATTTTCCTCTGCCGCTGCAATATGTCCAGCAGTTTCTGCTGGCGTTTGAATACAACGCTTTTACTGTTTTTCATAATGTACACCCTCTTTACACATATATTTACATTTCGGACATGATTATATGTTCATGCTTACATTATATGTGACCAAAGAAAGAAAATCAAGCATATAACCTTATAAAATAAATATAAAACATGTATAAATGAGCAAATAATATCGTATAAAGCGTGTTTAAATTAAAATTTTAAAAAAAGAACGTAAAACTGGTGTAATATAACGCGCAAACAGCAGTATAAAAAAGGGGAACGTGTAAAGCAACGGTTAGCAAGGCGCTACGGTACAGTCATGGCGGTGTTCAGGCGGCGGAACTGCCCGGCGAATAGGGCATGTTACACAAGATGGA
>NZ_JBJDWZ010000142.1:0-10119 GCF_051866355.1 Anaerovibrio sp.
GGCATCGGCAAATGCCTTGATAGTAGCCAGGGACTGCAAATTATCAGCTGAACCGTACAAAATCTCTGTTGGAATATGCCAGCTAACCGGATGCCTGCGCACCCACGTCAGGTAGTCCCAGGACAAATCCTCACCAAATTCTGTAGGCACTAGCCCTTTTTCCTGCAATTCAGCTTCCGTTACGCCAGCCCAAAGCATCATATCACAAATCAACTTCTCCATATTCACTATCGGCGAAATCAGATAGGCCTTTTCCAGCGGCATATCCGCCAAGGACAGCAGGGAAAAATATGCCCCTATGCTGTTAGCCACCAAAATAATGCCATCATACTCTGCCAGAAGCCTGCTTGCCTCCGCCCGGAATTCCTCAATGCTTTCCCATGGCGTCTCGGCCTGATAATCAAAGCCTGTCACATCACACGCAGGAAATAGCTTTTCATAATACTCTGCCTCGGATGCACTGCCGCCCTTGCCATGTACATACAACACTGCTTTTCTGTTTTTCATACATCGTCACCTCTCCCATACTAAGTCACACTGCAATTTTACCAAAAAAACACAACAACTGCCATGCAAGCTCAATCGAAAAACCATGCCTTATGGCATAATCACATCAGCAGGTTAAATAAATATCCTATAAATATTATCCCCATAGTAACTATGCTGACAAAGGCAAAGAGCAGCCTTTTCTCCAGCACCTTGCTGAGCATAATCAATGACGGCAGGGACAGCGTGGTAATCGCCATCATCAGCGCCAGTATCGTGCCTGCCGGCACAGACGCCAGGTACAGCGCTTCCGCTATAGGGATTGCCCCAAAAATATCCGCATAAATCGGTATGCCAATCAAGGCTGCCAATGGCACGCTGAACAGATTCTGCTCCCCCAGCACGGCCAGAATCCATGCCTGCGGCACCCAGTTGTGCAGGAACGCACCAATCGCCACACCTGCCAGCACATATGGAAAAACATTTTTGACAATAATCCTCGTGTCGTTGCAGGCATAGCCAAGGCGCTGCCGCTGATTAAAATACTCGGACTCACTGTAAAACTCCCGAACAGGATTCTCATAACGCCTGATGTATTTTTCCATCCTCATGGCATTGAGCAGCAGGCCGCCGCCAATCGCCAAAACCAGTCCTACCACCACATATATTATCGCAAATTCACTGCCAAAAAATGACATCAGCATCAGCATAGAGGCCACATCAACCATCGGCGAGGAAATCAAAAAAGCAAACGTCATCCCCAGCGGCAAGCCCGCCCTGGTAAAGCCTATAAAGATAGGGATGCTTGAACAGGAGCAGAATGGTGTCACCGTCCCTAAAAGCGCGGCAATCACTGCTCCCTTTACCCCCGTAAAGCCCGTCAGTATGCGCCTGGTTCTTTCCGGCGGAAAATAGGACTGAATATAGGAAATGAAAAAAATCAGCGACACCAGCAGAATAGAAATTTTTATGGTGTCATATATGAAAAAATGCACACTGCCCCACACAGGCGAGGCCTGGCTGGCCCCCATATCCGTAAGCACCAGCCAGACAAGCTCGCTCAGCCAGTGCATCCCCAGAATTTCCTGCATAATAAAATCAAACATCCCTCGCACTCCTTTATTTATAAATTTAAATATATCAATGTATAATTGCAAAAAACGATAGCATTGGTAACTGACATCGGGCATCTCCATCAATCATCCTTACCGGCCAAATAGGCATCAATCAATCCGGCCATTTCTTCCCCTGCACCGCGACGCAGGGAATAATACATCCATTTCCCTTCCTTCCTGCACTCAACCAGCCGGGCATCAGCCAAAATGCGCATGTGATGGGAAAGTGTCGGCTGAGAAATAGCCAGCTTTTCCAGCAGTACACAGGCACATTTTTCCTCAGCATTGAGCTGAGCCAAAATCTGCAGCCTGTTCTCATCAGATAATGCTTTAAACAGCTTCGCATCATTCCTGTAATCCACAACACTCACCCCCTTTATTATACATTATGTATTATAGGCTATACATTGATATATGTCAATGTATGATATTATCCCATATAAATATACCCAATCCGGCTCCATTTCTTCACTGCCTGGAATTTTCCTGCTATAATGAAATCGTATTGCCGCTTCACAGCATTTTCCAATAGGCAATGCATCTATTTTTTATTCCGAATCCCCAAAAGATATCAGGCACACAGAAGCACACAAGCACATTTCATAATGAACATCAACAAAATTCCAAGAACAAAGAAAGGATTTGATACAATGACTTACCTCAACAAGAAACGAACTGCTCACCTGAACACGGGCACACACTCTCCTTCCTTTGCCATCCACAAAGTCACAGAAAACAAAAAACAGTATCTTTCACTGCTACTTCTGGCCGACGAGCAGGAAAGTATGGTTGATCGCTATCTAGAAAAAGGAACCATGTATGTACTTGATGAGAATGGCATCAAGGCTGAATGTGTTGTTACCGACGAAGGCAATGGCATACTGGAAATAAAAAACATAGCCACTACGCCAGAATATCAGGGCAAAGGCTATGCTAAAAAGATTATCGAATATCTTGTTGCTAAATACGAAGGCACCTACGATATATTGCAGGTGGGCACCGGTGACAGTCCCCTCACTATTCCCTTCTACGAAAAATGCGGCTTTGTCCGCCACCATATTATCAAAAACTTTTTCACTGACAACTACGACCATCCTATCTTTGAATGCGGCATTCAGCTGGTAGATATGATTTATCTGCAACGCAAGCTGTAAACAAAGTTGTAAACAAACAACGATATACTGATGATAAAATCAAACATAAAAACATCGTCATAAAAATTCCAGTCGGAAGCTTTATAACGATGTTTTTTAAGCCTATTTTACAATATCATATGCGCCAATGCATAGCCTACGCAACAACCGACACCCACGGCAATAAGCCCCGGAATCATAAAGCTGTGATTGAGTATCAAGCCGCCTATCTTGGTTGTACCAGCTCTGTCAAATCCTATAGTTGCCAGGTCCGAAGGATAATTCGGCAGGAAGAAGTAACCATACGCCGCTGAAATAAAAGACAGTATGATTACAGGATCAGCTCCTATCCCCAGCGCCATTGGCGTAACGATGGCAATCGCCGCTCCCTGGCTGTTTATGAGTACAGATGCCGCGAACAGCACAACACCATACGCCCACGGATATTCCTGCACGGCATCGCCCAATACCGCCTTGATAACAGGCATGTGATGAGCAAAATATGTATCAGCCGCCCATGCAACGCCATAAACAGTTACCAGCGCTATCATGCCGGCCTTGAACACATTGCTGTTCGGTATGTCCTTAGCCTTCACCTTGCTGCCGATAAGGATAAATGCACCAACCATCATCATAACCATCTGGATAACCAAAACCATGGAAATAGGTTTGGCCGGTGAATTGGCGCTGGCCGCAAAATGCGGCAGCAGGGACGGCATATTGCCCAGACAGGTAATAGCCAGAATACCAGCAAAGAAAATATACACCGCCCGATAAGCATACTTTGAAAGCTCCTCGTTTGCCAGTGTGGCAGTCTCGCCGTAGACATACGTCCTGTTATCAGGGTCGCTGATGAACTGCTGGAACTTCTCATCATTCTCCAAATCCTTGCCACGACGATAGCTCCAAATTGCCGCAGCAAGAACACCGCAAAACGTGGAAGGAATGGAAATCATCAGGACATTTCCAACTGTGCAATCATAGCCCGAAGCAACAAGAAAGCCCACAATAGAAACCACTGCCACAGAAACCGGCGAGGCCGTAATGCCAACCTGGGAAGAAACCGAGGCTACTGCCATCGGCCGCTCAGGCCTGATTCCCTGCTTGATGGCAATATCATAAATAATCGGCATAATCGTATACACCACATGCCCTGTGCCGCAGAGAACCGTCAACAGCCAGGTGGTAATCGGCGCGTAGATTGTAATGCGCTTTGGATTGGACCGCAGGAACTTCTCCGCATACTTCAGCATGACATTCAGTCCGCCAGCCGTCTGCAGTGTTCCGGCGCAGGTTACTACCGCCATTATGATGAGCATTACATCAATAGGCGGCTTTCCCGGCTTATAGCCAAAAACAAAGGTAAAAATCACTACTGCAATACCATTGATTACAGCCAGTCCTATGCCTCCGTGGCGAACTCCCAGCATCAAGCCACCCAGCAGGACTATTAAACCTAGCAAAATCTCCAAAAAAACACCCCCGAAAAATTCTTGTCAAATACATCTTCGACATAGAGTATATTCGACATGAAAATGAAAAATCCTTCTATTCGATCAATTATTTTTGTGGCTTGTTTTTCTAATAATGTATCAATTTTTCTGGTTGAAATTATAACCAACCAGGCTTCCTACGCAACCGCCGACAATATGGGTCAGATAGGACACATTATCATTCGTTGTCACGCCATCTATCAGCTGTCCGCCCAGATAAATAACCGCCACCAGAATAAACGTAATCGGTATGCCACTGCCCTTGAAGCTCGTAAAAGAAGACAGCATAATAAAAGCAAATACTATGCCGCTGGCTCCCATCAGATGGATATTTGTGTAAAACAGTGCCGCGGCAATCCCTGTCACCACGCCAGTCAGGAAAATAAATTCACAAATAAATTTGGAACCATATTTTTCCTCCAGCATCGGCCCGATAAGCAACAGAATAGTAATATTGCTGAAAAAATGCTCCCAGGAAGCATGCCCGAAGATATGCCCCAAAAGCCTCACGTAGGTCAGCGGATTAAGCCACGACGATTCATAGGTAGAAAAAAACGTAGCCGTACTCCATCCACCTGTCATATAGTCCAACAGCATCGCCGCCAGGCAGATACCCGAAAAGGACACAACCACCGGCGCATTGAAAATAACTTTGAATTTATGCTTTGAATTCTCGGTAGTCTGATAATTATTATCCATATAACTTTATTCTCTCCTATCCTGCAATTATCTGGCAGGCAAAGCACCTGACAGATAATTGTATGCTACCATACCCCGTACATTATTGCAAAGAAAATATATCCTTCACTGCATGCATTCACCATGAATAACCGCCAGTATATAAAAAGAATGCCTGTCCAGATAACAATCTGCAACAGGCTTCTTTAGACAAATGCTTTGGTTACAATAAAATGTACCAGGCAATCCATATAACTCAGCTGACATACACTGACACCCAATATGTTTCCGGCTACACAGCCATGACAATTATTGAGACAGTGCACCACCAAGGAAAACAAGTGCCAGCATGATAACAGTCAGAACCATGACATTAATACTCATGCCATTGATTTCCACCGTACTGCTTTCCATTGCCTTAATTTCATTGATGGCTCCACCAACATCAGGCTTCACCTGCTTTGCTGCAAGCGATAAAAAGCCGGCAATTAATATCAGCACTATACCAGCCAACAACATGAAATACATACCCATATCATATCCGGCCATACCACTAGCTGTTTTACCGCTAACTTTATCATAGCAAATTACAATTCCAAAAATAGTCAAAAGAAACAATGCTTGCCCGGATGCCAAAGTTATGGCATATTTCCTAATATTCACACCATAGGCTCCATACAGAGAAATACCTATTATCAATATACCTGCCAGTTGACTCAGCTTCATCACACTGAAACCAATTCCTCCCAAAATATTCAAGGAAACAACTGGAAAAAATACAGACACTGCCCCCAATACAGCAGCAGCATAACCAATATTGCTCAACTTGCTGCTACTCGTCAAATATTCCTGTCCCTTTTCACTATTAATGGCCTGATTTACCGTATTAGTCAGATTAGTAACCACATTGCCAGCAACCTCTTTCAGATCCTGACCGCCAGTGCCATTCCCCTGAATACCAGACTGCACTGTACCTGCCTCAATATTTTCCGGAGCAGTTCCGGTAGCATCCATCCTAGCTCCGCAACCTGAACAAAATACTGCATCATCAGACAACTGGGTTCCACATTTGCTGCAAAACTTCATGATTATTCCTCCCACAAGTCTCTAACTAAACAATATAAAAGCATAAAAGCCGCACTAAATGCACTGACACCTGTCATGAGAATAATAGTGCCACACAAAACAGCCGATACTTCACGGCAAAGCAACCTGATTTTTATTCACATTTTCCTGCAAATTTTTAATATCCATAAGGAAAAGATTAATCGTATCCACATTACGCTGCTCATTAAAATAATTGTGAAAACGGGACGGCTTTGCACCATTTCCAGTATTCAGCATTCCCGGAATAACATTATCGTCAGCATCCAGCTTATAAAAAGCATATACTGGCAAAAGATGATTATTGCCATTCCAAATGCCACTTTTCTCGTCAGCATCATGTGTATCATCAAAAATCGTTATATCAAATATAACAACTTCCGAATCTCCAGCCTTCGGCTTCTTATTGGTAAAATACAGCAATCTCTTATCGAAGGCAGTCTGCCCAATGCGCTGATTTTTCAAGTCATAAGTGATAATGCTGTACTGCTCACCATTTTTAACAATAGACAAATAGCCATAATTATTATGTTTTTCTATGGTGGACGCTATTACGGTCCCCTTAACACCCTTGTCAGAAAGCTGTTTCTGCGCCTTTTCCAGTGGTGTCTCCTCTGCTTTTTTATTCTGCGTTTCTTTCTGCACCTTATCCTTATTGTCCGTAGCCTCAGCATTCTTTTTACTGCTGGCATCATCAACTACTGCACCGGACGGTACAGCCTCCATGTAATTTTGATAATAATACCAGCCACCGCCAAGCAGAACCAATAGCAGTACGACCCCTGCCATTAAACCACCCGATTTCCCCCTTCTACCTTCGGGGGCAGTAGTCACACCACGCCCGCCGGCATTTCCGACACTGACATTACTGATATTATTACTGCCCGCATTATTAGCATTGGCAGTAACTGCCCTGACACGGGCGCCACATGCTTCGCAAAACGCTGCACCAGGCTTCAACTGACTACCGCATTTTTCACAAAACATTCCCATACACATTCTCTCCTTTCAGGTAAATCATATTTATTCTTTTAGACATAATAGGAATGCGCCTATATATAATGCACCCTGATAGCAAATGATGTATTGTAAAACTATATACAACACATCATTTGCAAACTGGTTAGATACTGCTCTTGCCTGTTTTACAAATCTGCCCTTGCCAGCCAAGGAACATTCAAATAGCTGTCAGGATTTTCTCCATAAATCCATTTAATCATCCAGGAAACTATTAATTAACTTCAGGGCAGTCCCCGCTTTTGAAGCTGATTGTGAATCCGGGTTAGCATTTGAAGATGATGTATTTTCTATTGCTTTTTGTTCACCCAGATCATCAATCGGCGCTACAAGAATTTTACCCGTACCACGATACACATTCACTAAACCTTCCCCCGTAGCGGCACTGCTAATAATAGAATCATTAACCTTCTCAACCGTAAATTCTAAACTACCAGACCAGGCAACAGCGTATGGACCATCAATTCTTGCAACACTGTTTTCAAGTGTAATCTCCATTAATTCATCATAAGGTACGGAGGACTCCAATACAGCTACTCCATCACCAGCTAATTTAGTATTGAACAATCCTTCTCCACCTAAAAGTGCAGAAGAAAAATTGGATCTTGACTGCATATCAATCTTTATATCGCCAGAGCTTGCAAGATACATACCATCTTCCATAACGATTCCGCCGTCCCAATCACTTGGATTAACTAACAAAATATGTTTATATGTTGGCTCAAGTATCAACGTACCGCTGCCTGAATACAGTGGCTTTACAGCAGATTCGTTGGTTACGACACTTTTCACCATTTTCCCTAGGAAGTCGCCCACATCTTTTACATCTGACTTTACCGCAATATTACCTACCATCATCTGCATGGCGCCAGCCTGCAATCTGTAGGAATCATCCTTTAATTCAATCCACACTTGGCGTTTGCGTATGTTCATTTCAGACGCATAATATGCAAACATTGCTGAAAGCGGATTTGTTGATAAATCCTTTTTATATTCATATACCTTTACTGCGCCCAGCTCGGACACACAGCATCTGTTGCTGCCTTCCTCCTGTTTCACCGAAAAAGTACCATTGTATACAGGTTCACTTTTTACAGGTTCAACCTTGGGTGGTGCAGCCCCCAACTGTGCTCCACAATTAGTGCAAAATCTAGAATCATCCGGCAATTTTTGTCCGCAATTAGTACAAAACATGTTTTTCACTTCTCCTTCTAATTCATAAATTAGGTATAATATATCTCATCAATTACAAATACTTTTTAATATGGTTATACCATTCTTGTGAAAAATCAGACAAAGGCCCCATCTGGGATGTAAATGCGTACTCATTACCATCCTTTGCTGTGATAATAACAGCTTTTGTAAGCTTTATCTTCCCAATTCTCACATCCTGAATCTCACTATACGGTAAATCTAAATCCAAATTTCCCTCTGTCAGCAATGCCCAAGGCCCCAAAACCAAAAGCTTGGCCATGGAAATCTTTTTAAATACGACACGCTTATTGGTGACCATTCCTGTACCAGCAGAACCAGTAAATGAGTTATTCTTACACATTCCGACTTTATTTTTAGCCAAAATCTCTTCATTTACATTCTGAGGCGCTTCCATGCGCTGTGGTGCGGATGGTGCATTTGGAGCTGCACCACCAATAGGCGTTCCACAACCAGAGCAAAATTTTACCCCATCATCTAATTTGGTACCACAATTTGAACAAAACATACCTCATTCCTCCATCATCGTAATAATTACAACTTAGTTCCACATTCTAGACAAAACTTCTGACCAACAGTAACTACTACATTACAATTTGGACAATGTTTTTCTGTCTCCATCTTTTCTCCACATTCAGGACAGAACTTAATCCCCATAGAAATCTGACTTCCACATTTTGGACAGCAATTTACTAATTTAGCTCCACAGCCTACACAAAATTTTGCATTTTTATCATTTGCCACATGACATTCCGGACATAAAATTTCACTATCTTTTACGGCCGGTTTGGTACTCATATTCAAGATACACGAAGTACCACCATTGACAATAAACTTCTCAATTGCATTAAAGATTTCCTCGGGTAATTTCTTTTGTCCCCATGCACCAATGGCCGCCGTAATCGCTAAAGGGGCAAATACCAGCATCCCGACTGTTGCCGCGCCAGCCTTATCTATCCACTTTCCGGCTCCTATATTAACCATTACCCCATCAGCGGCGGGATAAATCTGTACCTGCGTAGCCTTGCTCATGCCTGTGAATTTTTTCCAAGAATCTGACTCCTTTGCCTGCACCAAATATCCTTCACCAGTTTGCACTGTTTCTGCATATAGCTCTTTCTCTACACTAAGAAATCTTTCAACACAACTGGCAATATCTTTGTCAGTGATGCCATCTTTCAACTTAAAAATTTTTGATTCTGCCATTACAAATCCTCCTAAAGCTATATGGGATATAATCTTCCCATAACCATCTCACTACATCCATAACTATTACAAATCGTCACTAAAAATATGCAATCATCATGTGTAAAGTTATCAAACCACTTCTAATTTCTAAAACATTTTGTTATATACTATTTCTACATCTATGTCAAAAATCCTGCTAACACACAAATATTTTTCTTTTGATACTTGGTAATATCTCTATCCACATATACCACCATACATTTTCTTCCATTATAATCTTCCTATGGAATAAAAATGATATGGGTGAACTGCACGAAAGGCATTGATAATACCAAGGATATATAGTAACAAGGCTATACCATCCGTTACCCCTGCTTTCCCTGCCTCCTTATCACCACTTTGATTTTACCAACCCACACCCCCACAACCTGTCCTTCTAAGCAAAATTTTTAAAATTTTCGTCGAAAAACCATAAAGCCCGATTAGCCCTGCATTCACGCAGACACTAATCGGGTTTTATAATTCCATCAATTTCCTCAAATTCTCTACCTATGCCACACTTTCATGGCTAAAAGAACTCACTTTCATTAGACCAAAATAAATCAAATACTCCATATCCTGTATACTGAAAAAGCCAGCTGGCACTATACCAGCTGGCTTGCAGTGCCACTTCTGACACATATATGTAGCCGA
>NZ_JBJDWZ010000143.1:0-1794 GCF_051866355.1 Anaerovibrio sp.
GAGAAGAAGCGCAACGAGATTCTGCAGCTTCTGCTTCTCAATCCGAAGCTGGCCCTTCTGGATGAAACTGACTCCGGCCTTGATGTGGATGCGGTGCAGATTGTTTCCGGCGGCGTGAAAAGGTTTCATAACGAGGACAATGCCTGCCTGATTATCACCCACAATACCCGCATTCTGGAACAGCTTTCCGTGGACAAGGTGCATGTACTGCTGGACGGGCGGATTGTGGAGGAAGGCGGCCCTGAGCTGATTGAGAGAATTGACAGGGAAGGCTTCGGCTTTTTGAAGCAGGATTGAGAGGCAGAGCTATGGAAAACAGGAACAAGACCTTTGTGGAGGATATCGAGCGTACCCTCTACGATATCAGGAATGAGGACCGTTCTGCCTACAAGTCACAGGCAGGGCTTACCGAGGAGGTAGTGCGGGATATTTCGGCGCGGAAGCATGACCCGGAATGGATGCTGGAGCGCAGGCTGGAATCACTGAAGGTATACAACAGCCTTGGATTGCCCACCTGGGGGCCTGACCTTTCGGAGCTGAACATGGATGAGATTGTGACCTATGTCCAGCCTGATGCCAGGATGGCGGGGAAATGGGAGGATGTGCCGGAGGATATCAAGTCCACCTTTGACCGTCTGGGCATTCCGGAGGCGGAGCAGACCTCCCTTGCCGGTGTAGGCGCCCAGTATGATTCCGAGGTGGTTTATCACAGCATACAGGACAGCCTCATACAGCAGGGCGTGGTGTACACGGATATGGAAACGGCACTCAGGGAGTACGAGCCATTGGTCAGGGAGCATTTTATGCGGCTGGTGCCGCCCAAGGACCACAAGTTTGCGGCACTGCACGGAGCGGTGTGGTCAGGGGGCTCCTTCGTCTATGTGCCGGAAGGGGTGCATGTGGAGATTCCCCTGCAGTCTTATTTCCGCCTGAATGCGGCAGGGGCAGGGCAGTTTGAGCATACGCTGATTATTCTGGAAAAAAATTCCAGCCTGCACTTCATTGAGGGGTGCAGTGCGCCAAAGTACAATGTGACCAACCTCCACGCAGGCTGTGTGGAGCTGTTTGTGGGGGAAGGGGCAAGGCTCCGCTACTCCACCATTGAGAACTGGTCAAGGAATATGATGAATTTGAACACCAAGCGGGCGCTGGTGGAGAAGGACGGCATCATTGAATGGGTGTCCGGCTCCTTCGGCTCCCATGTATCCATGCTTTATCCGTGCAGTATCCTCCACGGGGAAAATGCCCGCTGTGAGTTTACCGGCGTGACCTTTGCCTCCAAGGGGCAGAATCTGGATACCGGGGCCAGCGTTATTCATGCGGCGCCTTATACCTCGGCAAATATCAGCACCAGAACCATTTCCAAGGCAGGGGGCAGGGCTACCTACAGGAGCGCTGTCAGGGTAACGCCAAATGCCCATCATGCCAAATGCTCCGTGAACTGCGAGTCCCTGATGCTGGATGATATTTCCCGCTCCGATACCCTGCCGGTAATGGATATACAGGGTGACGAGGCGGATATCGGCCATGAGGCAACCATCGGGCGCATCAGCGAGGAAGCGGTGTTTTACCTTATGAGCCGCGGCATCAGCGAGGATGAGGCGCGGGCCATGATTGTCCGTGGCTTTGTGGAGCCGATTGCCAAGGAATTGCCGCTGGAATACGCGGTGGAAATGAATAACCTGATTAATATTGAGCTGGAAGGCACAATGGGCTGAGAAAGGCGTGAGGTATGACAATGGCAGAAAAGATTTATAGCGAAATCCCGATGCGTACCTGGCGCTGGCTGGGTGT
>NZ_JBJDWZ010000144.1:0-1793 GCF_051866355.1 Anaerovibrio sp.
TGAAGTTCTATGGCGCGCACAAGTGGCGTAATGGAAACCATGGCGATTACATGGACGTTTATGATGACGGATTTTACAATCGTGCCAGATGATTATTATTAAGCAGGTATCCTTGCCGTAAATATAGCGAAAAAGACAATTTTATAAATTTGAAAAACGCAGCTGTGCTTTTGTACCAGCTGCATTTTTTATAGAGGTTATAGAGGTCATAGAGGTTATGGGGCAAATTGTGTTCAACCATAGACGTTATATTTTTAGAAATTTTATTGTATTTTTTGATTAGAAAGATTATAATTTGATTAGAAAAGATTAGCATGATTATAACCGTGCAATTTTCACCATTTCAAGCTTGAGAGGGGGAGATGCGGATGCCATGCAGGGAAAGTGATACTGTGGAATTAAAAAGAGAAGTAGTTCCTGATATTTGCAAGGAAGTGATTGCTTTTGCGAATACAAAGGGTGGAACCATATACATAGGCATAGCAGATGGTGGTGACATAATCGGGGTTCATGATGCCGATGCAGTGATGCTGCAGGTTAATAATATGGTCAGGGATGCCATCAAGCCGGATGTGACCATGTTTGTCAGTTATAATGTGGAGGATATGGATGGCAGGCAGATAATTAGGATTGGTGTGCAAAGGGGGACAAACAGACCGTATTATCTAGGCAGTAAAGGGCTGAAGCCAAGCGGTGTATATGTCAGGCATGGCACATCTACTGATCCAGCTACTGACAGCGCCATACGGCAAATGATAAAAGAGTCGGATGGCGATAGCTATGAAGCCATGCGCTCCTTGGAGCAGGAGCTGACTTTTGCCTGTGCAGAAAAAGAATTTGCCAGGCATGGAATGGAGTTGGGACATGCTCAGATGAAAACGTTGGGCATGCTTACTCAGGAGAATATTTTTACAAATGTGGCGTACCTGCTTTCTGACCAGTGTACGGTGTCTATCAAGCTGGCAACCTTTGCTGGTTCAGGCAGATTGGAGTTTCAGGACAGGCGGGAGTGTAACGGTTCCCTCTTTGCCCAGTTGGAGAAGGCTTATGCGTATATTGATATGCACAACAAAAATCGTTCATCTTTTCAGGGGCTGTATCGCATTGATACGAGGGATTATCCGGAGGATGCCTTGCGGGAGGCACTGCTGAATTGCTGTGTACATAGGGATTACGCCTTTAGTGCCAGCACGTTGGTAAGTATTTTTGAAGACAGGATTGAATTTGTATCTGTAGGCGGACTGGTGGATGGCATTGAATTGGAGGATGTGCTGCTGGGGCTGTCCGTATGCCGCAATCCCAAGCTGGCTGCTATATTTTATCGCCTTGATTTGATTGAGGCTTATGGCACGGGGCTGAGGAAAATCATGCATGCCTATGAGAAGACTGAACGCAAGCCGCAATTTAAAGTTACGGGCAACGCATTCAAAATCATTTTGCCAAATATATCTTCCCACATAGTAGCAGGAGATACAGTTTGTGAAAACTCTGCTGGTGCAAGCACGTTGTACTCGGCTATGGATAAGCCGGAAGCCATCGTTATGAGCATGCTGGCTGCACGGGGGACGGTTGTCAGGAGCGAGGTGGAGCAGCAGCTGGGCATAAGCCAGGCCAGTGCTGTTCGGTTACTGAAGTATATGAGTGAAAAGGGAATGATAAAACGTGTGGGGAGTGGCAAGTCAACTCGGTATATCAAATAAGGAATGCTATTTCAGCTCCTTTATGGTTGCGGCAATAATTTTTGCGGCATGCCGCAGTTCGTCCTCCGTATGGGTCGCCATGAGGGCGGCCCG
>NZ_JBJDWZ010000145.1:0-9886 GCF_051866355.1 Anaerovibrio sp.
AAGGCATCGTTACTTATGTTGCGGTGTTTTTTATAAAAACTGGTACGTACATCATGACCAACCGTGTCATAAAACAACTGGTACGTACATCATAACCAATTCTAGGGGAGGGGTAACATGAATCCGTGGAATTTATCCGATGATGAGCTGAAGGAGAAGGGAGGTCTTTGTACAGCGGAGGAAATCTGCCAACAGCCCGACGCCTGGGAGGAAACTCTGGCAATGGTGCAGCAGCAGGCGGAGCGCATAGAGGCGTTTGTCAGGCCTCTGCTGGCAAAAGAAAATCTGCGCATTATCTTTGCCGGGGCAGGCACCTCGGCCTATGCAGGGGACATAATTGCGCCGCACCTGCGGGAGAGGACGGGCAGGGATGTCCTTTCCTTTGCGACGACCGATATTGTGTCAGCGCCGCATCAGTTCCTGCAGGCAGACCGCCCGACGGTGCTGGTGTCCTTTGCGCGCAGTGGTGACAGCCCGGAGAGCATAGGGGCCTTTGACCTGGCGGAGCAGATTGTCAGGGAGGTCTACCAGATTGTCATTACCTGCAATCCTGCGGGGGCGCTGGCCGAAAGGGCCGCCAGAATGCAGGGGCATACCATGACCCTGTTCATGCCGCCGCAGACCAATGACAGGGGCTTTGCCATGACCAGCAGCTTCACCTGCATGCTGTTGACAGGGCTTCTGATTTTTGACATGGAAAATCTGGCGGACAATGCCGCGCTGGTGAAAAAGCTGGCCGCCTGCGGCAGAAGGGTACTGTCCGCAGGGCACGGTCTGCCGGAGCTGGCGGCGGCAGGCTTTGAGCGGATTGCCTTTCTGGGGTCGGGTGCCCTCTACGGGCTGGCCAGGGAAACCTGCCTGAAGGTGCTGGAGCTGACCGGCGGCAGGATTGCGGCCGTAGCAGAAACCGTCATGGGCTTCCGCCACGGGCCGAAATCCATTGTGGACGACAGGACGCTGGTTGTCCTGTGGCTGTCCTCTGACAGCTATACCCGCCGGTACGACATGGATTTTCTCAGGGAACTGGCGCAGGAGGAGGGCGATTTCAGGGTGCTGGCCCTGTCGGCGGCTCCCGATGAGGAGGCGGCCGCTCTGGCGGATTATATGCTGGCGCTGGATGAGGAGGCAGGCCGCCAGTGGGGGAATGACGGCTATCTGGCCCTGGGGTATGTGCTTTTTGACCACATCCTTGCGCTGGCCGCCTCCATGCACAGGGGAATCGCTCCGGATACGCCGTGTCCGAGCGGCAGTGTCAACAGGGTAGTGAAGGGGGTTACCCTTCACCCGCTGACAGGCCGGCAGGATGGAATAGGGCCGGAATAAGGTCGAAATAAGGTCGGGATATATAAATCAGGAGGGGATTATTATGCCGGATATTTTACTTACACGCGTCGACAACCGTCTGATTCATGGGCAGGTAGGCATGACCTGGGCCACCCATCTGGGCGCAAACCTGATTGTGGTAGCCAATGACGAGGTGGCAGGGGATGAGGTTCAGCAGAACCTCATGGATATGGCCGTGGCAAGCATGGCCGAAACCAGGTATTTTACCATTCAGAAAACCATTGACGTAATTAACCTTGCCGGGGACTGGCAACACATCTTCCTTGTGGTCAAGACGCCGCAGGATGCACTGCGGCTGGCGGAAAACGGCGTGCCCATCAGGGTGCTGAACATTGGCAACATGCATTTCAGCGAGGGGAAAAAGCAGGTTACCAGCACCATTTCCGTGGACGAGGACGACAAGAAGGCCATACGGCGCCTGATGGATATGGGCGTCAGGATTGAACTGCGCAAGGTGCCGTCCGATTCGGTCATTCCTGTTGAGAAGATTTTCGAGTAAGCTGTCTTGGGCAGACGGGTATAGCGGCAGGAAAATACGCGAATCGGAAAAGCACAGGCAGGAACAGGCATAACAACAGGAGCAAGGAACAGAAAAAAGAAACAGGAAAAGAAACAGGAAACAGGAAAAGAGGGAGTTTTATTATGGAAGTAACCTTGACACAGACCCTGCTGGTCACCCTGTGGGCATTTATCATAGGCATTGACCAGTTTAACGGACTGCTTCACATCCACCGCCCGCTGGTGACGGGGCTGGTGGCAGGCTGGATTCTGGGGGATATTCAGACGGGACTGATTACCGGCGCCACGCTGGAGCTGGTAGCAATGGGCATGGTGCCGCTGGCCGGGGCACAGCCGCCAAACATGGTTATCGGCGGCGTTATAGGCGTGTCCTTCGCCATTATATCCCATCTGCCGCCGGAGGCCGCCGTGGCTATCGCCATTCCTTTTGCCATTGCGGCTCAGGGATGCGTAACCTTGATTTTTACGGCCTTTTCGCCTTTGATGCACAAGGCTGACCACTGGTGCGCCCGGTGCAACACCGGCGCCATCGCCATGCTGAACTATGCGGGCATGGCCACCCACGGGGCGTTTTTCGCGCTGGTGACGTTTTTGCCGATTTATTTCGGGGCATCCTCTGCCCAGGCGATTGTGGAGTCCGTACCGGCGTGGATTCTGGGCGGGCTTGGTGCCGCGGGCGGCATGATGCCGGCCATCGGCTTTGCCATGCTGCTGAAAATCATGCTGAAAAAGGAGTACGTTGCCTTTATGCTGGCAGGGTTCATCCTCGTGACGTATTTTGGCATTTCCATTCTGGGGCTGGCAGTGCTGGGAGCATGCGTTGCCATGTATGATTTTTATGCCAACGGCTCCGACAGGGGCGGCAGGAACATGAAGCAGGAGGTGCGGCAAAATGGCGGAATCTGATGTAAATGTAGCGGCAAGTGCCGAGTATGAGGACAAGGCTGTGCGGGCTGTAGTCACTCCGGGGGATCTGGTGACGATGGTATGGCGTTCCCTGTTCCTGCAGGCGTCCTTCAACTATGAGCGCATGCAGGCCTGCGGCTGGCTGTACGGCATCCTGCCGGTGCTGAAAAAGATACATACCAACAAGCGTGATTTGTCCAGCTCCATGCTGATGCACATGGAATTTTTTAACACCCATCCATTTCTGGTGAATTTCATCATGGGACTGGTGGTGGCCATGGAAGAGAGCAAGAAGGACCAGAACACCATACGCGCCATCAAGGTGGCAACCATGGGGCCGCTGGGCGGCATCGGCGATGCCCTGTGCTGGCTGACCCTCCTGCCGATTACGGCGGGGCTGGGGGCCTCCATGGCCATGGGAGCCGACCCGAACCCGGCGGGGCCGATTGTGTTCCTCGTCCTGTTCAACATCATTCATTTCAGCCTGCGCTTCGGCCTGATGCGCTACGGCTACCACACCGGTGTCAGGGCGATTGCCACCATGAAGGAAAAGACGAAGCAGATTTCCCACGGGGCCTCCATCATCGGCCTGACCGTCGTAGGCGGCCTGATTGCCTCCATGATAAAGCTGAAGCTGGCCTGGGTTATCGTGGTGGGGCAGGCAAGTATTGCCCTGCAGGAAAAGGTCTTTGACGCTATCATGCCGAACATGTTGCCGCTGGCCTATACGCTGTTCATGTACTATCTGCTGAAAAAGAATTATTCGCCGGTAAAGCTGATTCTGTTCACGATTGTCATCGGTGTGGCAGGCAAGGGCATAGGCATTTTCTAAGGTGCTGAGATGCTAATTTCTAAGGTGCTGAGGTGCTGAGGCGCCGGGGCGCTATGGCGGCAGGGACGGCGGGGGCTGTTCATGCCGCCTTTTGCTTCGGGACAGGGGCTTTGGCATTTTTTGTGCATATATTGCAAGGGGGATTTTTATGACGGGTGTGATTATTACCGGGCACGGCAGATTTGCAGAGGGCATCCTGTCGGCAGTACAGCTGATTGCGGGACAGCAGGAAAAGCTGGCCGCAGTAAATTTTACGGAGGGCATGACAGGGGAAGGCCTGCAGGCGGAATTGCGGCAGGCGGCAGAGGCCTTTGGCGGTGATGAGCTGGTATTCTGTGCGGATATTGCAGGGGGGACACCTTTCAATCAGGCGGTTCTTCTCGCCAATGAGCTTGAGGGCGGGTCGGGCCGCCGATGCCTGGTGTTCAGCGGTACCAATCTGCCCTTTGTGCTACAGGCGCTGTTTGACAGGGAGGACGCCCTGCCGGAGCTGGAAAAGCGCTGGCTGGAAGGGCCGGTACAGGTGACGGCCTATCATAGCCGGAAAAAGGTGCAGAATGTGCAGGCAGGAGGAATCTGAGGGCCGCCGCAGGCGGATAATCCGTACAGCAAGGAGAGATACAGCAAGGAGAGGGGCGATTTTGTATGCTGGTTACAGCTAAGGAGCTCATGGCGGAGGCCATGAAGGGAAGGTATGCCATAGGCGCCTTCAATGTGGAGAATATGGAAATGGTCATGGCGGTGCTGGCCGCGGCAGAGGCGCAGGCTTCACCGGTGATTATGCAGACAACCCCTGCTACGATACGATACGCAGGGGTGGATTACTACTACGCCAACGTGGCGGCGGCCGCCGCCAGAAGCAGGATTCCCGTGGTCATGCACCTGGATCACGGGGACAGCTTTGCGTGCGCCATGTCCGCCTATCGGGCGGGCTACACCTCCATCATGATTGATGGCTCAAAACTGCCGCTGGAGGAAAATATTGCGCTGACGAGGCGTGTTGCGGAAGCCTGCCATCCGGGCGGCGTGTCCGTGGAGGGCGAGCTTGGCAGGGTCGGCGGCAAGGAAGACGATCTGGAAGGCGGGGAGGACAATCCCTACACAGACCCGGCGGAAGCAAAGCAGTTTGTGGAGGAAACGGGCGTGGACTGCCTGGCTGTGGGCGTCGGCACGGCGCATGGCGTCTACAAGGGAATTCCCCGTGTCAACACGGAGCTGATTGCCGTCATCCGAGATTTGGTGCATATTCCGCTGGTACTGCACGGAACCTCCGGCGTGCCTGATGAGCAGGTGAGAACCGCTGTCAGGAACGGCATCTGCAAGGTGAACTACGCCACGGATCTGCGGATTGCCTTTACCAGAGGGGTCAGGGATTTTCTGGCGGAGAATCCGGAGGCCTTTGACCCGAAGCTGTACTGCCGCCGGGGAATGGCCGAGGTACAGAGCTACGTGGAGCAGAAAATAGCCGTCTGCGGTTCCGCAGGCAAGGCCTAGCGCAAAAAAAATCCCCTGTCAGGCGGGTGTCCGAGGACAGCTCCCGCAGCAGGGGATTTTTTGTGATGCTTATTTATTTTACCGGCGGCAGTACCTCCAGCCAGTAGCCGTCAGGGTCCTTGATGAAGTAGATGCCCATCTTCGGGTTTTCGTAGCAGATACAGCCCATAGCTTCGTGCTTGGCATGAGCGGCCTCATAATCATCGGTGCGGAAGGCGAGATGGAACTCGCAGTCACCCAGATTGTACGGGCGATCCATGTCGCGGAGCCAGGTCAGCTCCAGCTCAAAATCAGAATATTCGTTGGCCATGTACACGATGATGTAGGAGCCGTCGGCGGCCTCCTTGCGGCGAGTTTCCTTCAATCCCAGGGCTTCCTCATAAAAGGCCATGGATTTGGCCAGGTCTGCCACGTTGTAGTTTTCGTGAATCATTTTGAACTGCATATTTTCTCCCCCTTTTCATAAACATATTGTACAGCTTCTGCCATTATTTTATCAAAAAAGGCACGATATGACAATTTTTGTGATATAATGGCTTTTACGTAGTTAAGGTAAGATGAATTTGTCTAGTATGTAAGTAGGTAATAAAAATGGGAGCTTATAATTTTCACGAGATTGGCATAGAGGACAAGGCATGGATAAAGGCGCGGCTGGCGGAGGACGACTGCAACAGCTGTGAGCGTTCCTTCAGCACGATTTTCCTGTATCGGAGGCTGTATCATGTGCAGGTGGCGGAGCTTGCCGGCTGTTGTGTGATTCGCTGTATTTACAAGACCATGAAGGAAAATGTGCCGTACTGGACATACTATTTTCCTATCGGCGCCGGTGACAAGCGGGCCGCGCTGGAAATCATGCTGGAAATGTGCCGCAGGGAGGGGATACCCCTGCATCTGGAGCCGATTCTCGCCCATGAGCGGGAGCTTTTGCTGGAATGGTTTCCGGGCAGGTTTCTGATTGAGTCCAACCGTGATTGTTATGACTACCTGTACAGCCGGGAAAAGCTGGCGTCCCTGAAGGGCAAGAAAATGCAGAAAAAACGCAACCATATTGCCCGCTTCAAGGACGATGAGAACTGGAGCTATGAGCCTATCTCCAGGGAAAATCTGGCGGAAACGCGGTTTATGGCGCGGAACTGGATCTGCTCCCGGGCGGAAAAGTGGAATGAGGACATGGAAAATGAGTTTTCCGTGCTGGAGGATGCCTTTGTCAACTATGAAGCCATCGGGCTGAAAGGCGGCGTTCTCAGGCGGCATGATGATATTGTGGCCTTTACCATGGGGGAACCGCTGAACTCCAATACCTTTCTGGTGCATTTTGAAAAGGCCTTTCCGGAGGTGCAGGGAGCCTACCCTATGATAAACCAGCAGTTTGTCCGGCATGCCACGGAGGGCTTTGAGTACATCAACCGTGAGGATGACATGGGGGATTTGGGGTTGCGCAAGGCCAAGCTGTCCTACTATCCGGAAATCCTGCTGAAAAAATACGTGGCCGAAACCGCCGATGTGGTCATGGCAGACCCTGTCCGCGACCGGGAGGCCATACATGCCATGTGGGAGCAGTGCTTTGGCGATAGCCCTGAGTTTGTTGATTTTTACATGTCAAAGCGCATGAGCGAGCTGAACATGCTGGTAATCTACCGTGACGGCAGGGCGGTGTCCATGGCCAGCTTCCTGCCGGCGGATATTCAGACGGCCATCGGCAACATCGAGGGCTATTATGTATACGCGGTGGCTACCCTGCCGGAATATCAGGGACAGGGGCTTTCCAGCCGGATTCTGCAGTTTGCCCGGAACCACTGGCAGAAGCCGCTGATTTTGTCACCGGCGGAGCCGGGCCTGCGGATTTTCTATGCCAAGCGGGGCTTTCAGCCGGTGTACGACAAGAAATTCTATGTCCTGCAGCCATGCAGGGAGCAGGAAGCGGCAGATGTGGAATTGACGCCTGCCACTGCCAGGGAATACAAGGCAATTCGCGATGCCAAATGGCAGGGGCCTGGCTATGTGGCGTGGCTGGAGGAGGATATTGCCTACGCCATGGAGCATGCCGCCTTTCAGCAGGGAGAAACCCTGCTGGTAAAATGCTGTCATGAGGGAGAGGGGGAGCCGCCACAGCACATCCTCATGTATACCGTTGACGGGGACATCATGCGGATTGTGGAGTCCACCCTGAATTTGTGCCGGCTGCCGAAGCTGCTGCCCCTGCTGGCCGACAGGGTGGCCGGGCGCCATCCGAAAAATCCTCCGGTGCGCGGCTTTGAGTACAGGTTGCCGGACGGCATGGTGTGGTTGCCGGAGAGGCTCAAGACCACCAGGCTGAAGCGCCGGGGGTATTTCAACCTGGTGCTGGATTAGCCTGCATATCAGGCGGATACCGGCCTGACATCGGCCGGAGTTTCGGCAGGTGCCAGCCTGCTGACGGTGCCTGAATAACCTGCAAAACAGCTTGAGGAAAAGGCGGTTCTGTGGTATCATAAAATTTGCGTTAGGGCGTGCAGAGAGTTAAAGCACGTAGAAATTCATAAGGATACAGGAGGAAATTATGAAAGAGTATAAGCCATTCAAATCAGGTAAGGTTCGCGAGGTATACGATGCAGGCGACAGCATCATCATGGTAGCTACTGACCGTATTTCCGCATTTGACCACATTCTCAAGAACAAGATAACCCGGAAGGGCGAGGTTCTTACCCAGATGTCCAAGTTCTGGTTTGATTTGACTGCTGATATTGTGCCAAATCACATGATTTCCGTTGACAATAAGGATATGCCTGAGTTTTTCCAGCAGCCGCAGTTTCAGGGCAACAGCATGATGTGCAAGAAGCTGAGGATGCTGCCTATGGAGTGCATCGTCCGCGGCTACATCACCGGCAGCGGCTGGGAGAGCTATCAGGAGGATGGTACCGTCTGCGGCATCAGGCTGCCGGAGGGGCTGAAAGAGTCCCAGCAGCTGCCTGAGCCTATCTTTACCCCTAGCACCAAGGCGGAGCTGGGGGACCATGATATCAACGTCAGCTTCGAGGAAGGCGTAAAGTACGTGGAGAAGGAGTTCCCGGGCAAGGGCCTGGAGTACATGACCATGATGCGGGATGCCACCATCGCCATCTACAAGAAGTGCGCTGACTATGCCCGTGAGCATGGCATCATCATCGCTGATACCAAGTTCGAGTTCGGCATTGATGAGAACGGCACATTCATGATTGGTGATGAGATGCTGACCCCGGACAGCTCCCGCTTCTGGCCGCTGGAGGGCTATGAGGCAGGCAAGTCCCAGCCGTCCTATGACAAGCAGTTTGTCCGTGACTGGCTGAAGGCCAACCCTGACAGTGATTACCTGCTGCCTGACGAGATTATTGACAAGACCATTGCCAAGTACAAGGAAGCATATACCCTCCTGTCCGGCAAGGAGCTGTAAATAGTAAACTTAACTGTTTATATTGGTTGACTTAGAAACCTCCCAGGGGTATACTGATATGGAAATATCGGTATCATCGGGAGGTTTTTTGTTATGAATATGAATAAAAATACGGTTTTTTCGCCCCGCTCCATGGGCAGGATGGCCATGTGCGTGGCGCTCATCAGCGTGGGAGGATATATCGCTTTTCCGACGCCCTTCTCTCCGGTAATGGTGACGGCCACCACTCTGGCGCTGGGGGTTACGGCGCTGGTTCTGCCGCCAAAGCAGACGGCAGTGGCTATTCTTGCCTGGATTCTGCTGGGGGCGGCAGGAGTGCCTGTCTTTTCCGGCGGGCAGGGAGGCATCGGCAAGCTGCTGGGGCCAAGCGGCGGCTTTTTTCCGGGATTTTTTGTCGGCTATACCTGTGTCAGCCGGCTCAAGGGCAGGAGCTATGACTGGAAGCGGTATCTTCTGGTGCTGCTGGCGGCGGCATTTCCGGCCACGTATATTTTTGGCATTGCCTACATGATGCTGACCCTGCACATAGAGCTGTGGCAGGCTATGACCATGGCGATGTTCTCCTTTATTCCGGGGGATGTTATCAAGGCGGTGGCGGCCGCTTTTCTGGGCGTGCGGCTGAACAAGGCATTGCGGGAGCTGTAGAAACTGCAGGAAATGCAATAAATGTAGAAACTATAGGAAATGTAGCAAATGTAGCAAATGTGGTAAATGTAGTATCAGGTATGCCGCAGGAGTTGGATGTTGTGATTTTCATTTATAAAATAATGCTGTTGCGCTATTTTTGTAGTGCAACAGTATTTTTTTGTCATGTCGGTGCTTGTGCTGTACATATTTGTGTGTTTTTTGTTTGATTTGTGTGTTTTGTGAATTCTGCCCGCCTACAAACCAATAACTTGTTGTCAATAGCAATAACAGTGCACTTGCAATTATTTTTCATACTAACGGGAAAAATCCCTGCAATCCTGCGCCTGGTGTGTGGTTGACCCTCTTTTTGCGTCCGAAGGGAGAATAAGTCCGCCGCGAAAAAAAATCCTGCCCTCTGTCTTGTTCGGGGGGGCAGATGTAGTATAATAGTGGACAAATGTGGATATTTCAGGTGTGTGCCTGAATTGGCGGAAGCAGGGGGGAAAAGGCTATGGAAATGAATACAGGAAATAGAGGTAATTTTGACCATAAAGGAAAAAAAGCCAATCGCAACAGAAAGCTGGCCCTGCTGGCAGGTATGGCGCTGAGCTTTGGCGTGGCTTATGGCATGATGCCTGGTGAGGTGGCTTTGGCATATAAACATTTGCTTGATGTTACTGGGGGTACGTACAAAGTTGTGTTTTTTTGGACTGATACTACTGAAGAATTCACTGAAACATATAATACCTTTAGCG
>NZ_JBJDWZ010000146.1:0-9772 GCF_051866355.1 Anaerovibrio sp.
CGAGAATCGTTTTGGAGTTTGGCGAAATTTAAGCATCCGACACATCAGATAAGCTTTCACACAGCGAGGGCATTGACAGCTTTGACATTTCTGAAGGGACGTGAAGTACGAGATGAAGAATGACAGTGCATTATTTTTTACATGTAGTGTAATAGAGTATATAGGCAGAAAGCAGAAACAAAGACGGTCAGAGGTAGTGCTGTTGTTAGGCAAGGTTGCCATTAAGAGAATTTATGATTATGCGGATGTATTTCATTGTGAGCCAATAGAAAAGGTGGCAGATGAATTTATTGCCAGGTATAATGTGCAGACAGGGGATTTTGATAATGTGAGTGTGTGCAGGTATGAGGTGCCCGATTATTGGACAATAGGTGAAGTATACCAGAGGCTTATTGAGGATATTGCAAATGAAAATAAAATGAATGTGGTGGATGGGATAATGGAAATTTACCAGTCATGGCTGGATGGTGCGATTTCTAATTACAACACGGATTTTTATTATCAGTCGCGGGAGTACATTTATGAGTGTTACAGGGCGGGAAAAATTTGTGCCTGATATGATAGGATATAGGCAGAAAATCGCTTGACAGGGCTTTTTTCTCTGTGGTATTATATTGAGGTATTTGGGCGGTCCTCTGATCAAGGCCATATTAGAATTTAACACTTGACACGAACGTCCGTAAAGAGGAGGAAACAAAATGAACATTATTCAGGAATTAGAGAAAGAGCAGCTCAGAAGCGATATCCCGGCTTTTCAGCAGGGTGACACCGTAAACTGCCTGGTAAAGGTAGTCGAGGGTTCCCGCGAGCGTATCCAGGCTTTCGAGGGTATCGTAATCGCACGTTCCGGCTCCGGTGTGCGTGAGACCTTCACCGTTCGCAAGATTTCCTGCGGTATCGGTGTAGAGCGTACCTTCCCGGTACACTCCCCGCGTCTGGAGAAGATTGAGGTTAAGCGCCGTGGTGTAGTTCGCCGTGCAAAGCTGTATTACATCCGTAACCTCACTGGTAAGGCTGCTCGTATCCGCGAGAAGCGTTAATTCCGGTAATTGTAGAGGCTGCCTTATTGGTCAGCCTCTATTTTTCGTTATGGGAAGTTTATGAAAAATACCTGATAATATTGCGGTATTGTGTTATTATATAATACGACGATAATGTGAAACATTGGAATGCAGAGGTGTTGATATGGATAATTTAGGGGAAGAAATCAAGGACTGGGTTATTTCGATTGTCATTGCTGTTGTGCTGGCAATGGTTATCCGTAATTTTATTGTGGAGCCTTATCTGGTGGATGGCCCGTCCATGCGGCCTACGCTGGAAAACCAGCAGCGCCTGATTGTCAATAGATTTATCTATCATCTTCGCGAGCCGGAGAAGGGTGAAATCCTCATCTTCAAGTACCCGAAGGATCAGAGCCGTGACTTTATCAAGCGGGTGATTGCCGTGCCGGGGGATACCATAGAAATCAAGGATGGCAACGTGTTTGTCAATGATGAGCTGCAGACGGAGAACTACATTCTCAGCAAATGCCGGGGGGATTATCCGAAGGTTACAATCCCGCCGGGGCATATCTTTGTGATGGGGGATAACCGCAACAATTCGGAAGACAGCCGTTTTCCTGATGTGGGCTTTGTTCCTTTTGATTTAATCAAGGGCAAGGCGATGGTGGTATTCTGGCCGCTGGCTGATATGAAAACCCTGCCGTAAAATATATTTGCATATTGCATAGGAAAAGCCTGAAAACTGACGATTTGGCAGTCAGATTTCAGGCTTTTAGTTTTGCTTTTCTTGAGCCCTACATTGCCTTAAAGGCGGCGGCAAGGGATTTCAGGCCCTTTTCCAGAGTTGTCCACGGGCAGGCGATATTCATGCGCTGGAAGCCGGAGCCATCCGCCCCGAAGATATGGCCGCTGTCCAGCCAGAGGCCGGCCTTGTGAATGATGATGTCATCCAGCTGTTCGTCCGTCAGGCCGAAGGCGCGGAAATCCAGCCATAAAAGGTATGTGCCCTCCGGCTCAACAAGCCGTACCTTTGGCAGTTCTTGGTGCAGGAATTCCTTTGTGCGCTGATAGTTCCTTTCCAGATAGAGGCGAAGCACCTCCAGCCACTTTTCGCCGTGGGTGTACGCGGCATGGCAGGCAAACAGCCCCAGCGCGTTGGGATGGCCGTAGCCGGCGGCGCTGACTTCCCGGCGGAAGCGGCGGCGCAGGAGGGAATCCCTGATGAAGATGTTGGAAACCTGCAGTCCAGCCAGATTGAAGGTCTTGCTAGGGGCCGTGCAGGTAATGGTATGGCGGGCAATCTCTTCCGAGAGGCCGGCCAGTACGGTGTGAGTGATGCCGGGACGGGTGAATTCGTGGTGGATTTCGTCAGCCACAATCAGCACATCGTGCTTCAGGCAGATGTCGGCCAGCCGTAGCAGCTCCTGCCTGCTCCACACCCTGCCCACAGGGTTGTGGGGACTGCACAGGATAAACAGCTTTGCCCTGCCCTCTACGATTTTTTTCTCAAAATCAGCAAAGTCAATATGGTAGCGTCCTTCGCTGCAGACCAGGGAACTGTTTATCAGCCTGCGTCCATTTGCTTTGATGACTTCGGAAAAAGGATAGTACACGGGCTGCTGGATGATTACGCCGTCGTCAGGCTCTGTAAAAGCCCTGACTGCGGCGGCCAGGGCGAAGACTACGCCCGGCGTAATGACAAGCTCCTCACTGCTGACCTGCCAGCCGTGATGCCTGCTGAACCACGCGGCCAGGGCGGCATGGTACTCCGGCCAGGGCGCCGTATAGCCGAAAATGCCATGGGCGGTTCTTTTGGCCAGCTCATCCAGCACCTGCGGCGGGGCCTGAAAATCCATGTCCGCTATCCAGAAGGGCTGGATGCTGTCCGGGTAGCCGCGCCCTGCCGCAGAATCGTACTTCAGGCAGCCGGTATTGCGGCGGTCGATTACTGCGTCAAAGGTGTCCAAAGACACATCCTTCCGGGGAATGCCAGTATTCTGCTTCATAAAATATGCCTCCTTTTTTACAATATTTTTCGATGTTCGGTATGTTCATTGTGACAGCCTGCCTGCCAGTCTGTCAAGGAAATTTTTCTAAAACATAGTAAAAAAATATGTTAAATATATTATAGGGGAGCTGTCAATATTTTGTCAACCCCTGCCTAAGCGGGACAGCAGGCAAAATCTGTTATTTGCAAAAACATGCTTGAATCTCCGATAGATATAGGTTATTATAATAAATAGGTGATTTGTAAGTAGTTATAAATAATTCAAAACAATATACACTAAGCATTATGACAGTTTTTCAGGTTTTTTTGGATGGTGATTAGCATGGATAAGGAGAAACAGGGATTTGCCAATGCAGAGCTTCTGGCCAGGCTGGATTTTTTGAATCTGGAGCTGGGGCTGGAGCGCTGTATGGATGATGAGGATTTTTATCTGGATATTCTGGCTTCCTTTGTGGAGGAAAATCAGCTGGATGCCTTGAAGGCTATGTATCTGGAAAATAACTGGCCAAAGTACCGCATCAAGGCTCATACGCTGAAAAGCTCTGCAGCCTATATCGGGGCGGAAGAGCTTTCGGCCTGGGCAAAGCAGGTCGAGATGGCCGCCAAGGACGGGGATGAGGAATTTATCCATCGCAATCATTATCATTTTATTGCTTACTATGAGGGCGTCCTGCGGCAGATTGACAGTGCCATGTCCCTGAGAAATCAGGGCAGCGGCAGTCAGCTGGAGCGGATGAAGATTCTGGTAGTGGATTCGGACAAGGCGTGCCAGAACAGTATCAAGCAGGCATTCCGGGATCAGTTTCAGGTGGATGCCGTGGATAGCAGTGAGCAGATGTTTGCCCACCTTCACGGCGGGGAACTGCCGGACATGATTTTGCTGGACATCAGCGATGCGGGGCAGGACAATCACGAGGCTTTGCGGGAGCTGAAGAGAAACGAGGCCTTTATGGATATTCCCGTGGCGATTATGGTGTCCGAGCACACCCACGAATCCATGCTGCAGGGCATTTCGGAGGGAGCCTCCGAGTATCTGGTAAAGCCGTTGCGCATGGAGATTGTCATGATGCGCATCAACCGCATGCTGCAGCTGTCCAGGCTGCAGACCAATCTCCAGCATGAGGTATACATGAGAACCAAGGCGGACAAGGAGAAGAACCAGCGCATAGCGACCCTTCTCGATCAGGTGGTGGATGCACTGGGCCGCACCATTGATGCCAAGGATAAATACACCAAGGGCCACTCCGAGCGTGTAGCCAGGTATGCGGTGATGATTGCCAGCAAGCTGGGCTGTGATGAGGAACA
Source organism: Anaerovibrio sp. (assembly GCF_051866355.1). GTDB lineage: Bacteria > Bacillota > Negativicutes > Selenomonadales > Selenomonadaceae > Anaerovibrio. The sequence continues at coordinate 4,315 of NZ_JBJDWZ010000146.1, forward strand.
GATTACTTCCATAAAGTATGCCGCCCTATTGCACGATATAGGAAAAATCGGCATTCCGGATGAGATTATCAACAAGCCTGACAGGCTGACGGAGAAGGAGTACGCCATCGTCAAGGCGCATCCTGTGCTGGGGGCGGAGATCCTGCAGGGGATTACCGCGGTGCCGGGGGTTTATGAGGCGGCCCGCTGGCATCACGAGCGGTATGACGGGATGGGCTATCCTGACGGCAAGCGTGGGATGGATATTCCCGATATCGTCAGGATTATCAGCGTGGCTGACGCCTATGATTCCATGACCTCGATTCGCGCCTACCGTCAGCGGATGACCCAGGCCATGGTGCGCGCTGAAATAGAGAAGGGCATGGGGACGCAGTTTGACCCGATTTTTGCCAATGTCATGCTCGATATTATTGATGGGGACAAGGATTTTGAGCTTAGGGAGCAGTGATGGATTATGGATATGAAAAAAGTGCTTGTAGTGGATGATAGTACAATCAATCTGAAGATGGCGGACAGGGTGCTGAAAGAAAAAGAGGACTGCAGGCCTGTGCTGGTGCCGTCAGGGGAGCGGGCCTTCAAATTTTTGGAGAAAAACAGGCCGGAGCTGATTCTTCTGGACATTATGATGCCGGAGATGGATGGCTTCGAGGTGCTGGAAAAACTGCGGGAAAATCCTGCTACGGCAGATATTCCGGTTGTATTCCTGACGGCGGATGATGAGCCGTCCACCAGGGAGCGGGCAGAGGCCGCCGGGGTAAAGGATATCGTGATGAAGCCCTTTGACAAGGCGGAGCTTCTGGAGGTAGTGACCGGCTATATCGGTTAAATGATTTTTATGGGATAGGCAGATTGAGCGGGAGGGCTGAGTGTGAGTGAAATGGATGCAGTGATTGCCCAGGAGCGGGAAAATGAGCTGAAAAATCTGAAATTGGAGCTGAAAAAGGCCAATCGTGAGGTGAAACGCCTGCAAAAGGAGAATAATATTCTTTCCGTGATGAATGAGCAGGCTATTAAATTCCGTGAATTCAGCGAAAAGACCAGGGGACAGCAGGTGTTTTATAATGCCATGCTGTTGCAGAATTCGCCGAATATATCCATCATGCTGGATACCGGACTGAACACGGTTATGGCTACGGCACCATATTATCAGCGCTCCTCCCTTACGCCGGAGCAGATTAATCATGGCGTGCCTGTCATTGATGTGTTTGATGGGCTGATTGACCGCATCGGGCGGCGTCATCTGGAAGCCATGTGCGTGGAGGCCAGGGACGAGGGCAAAAATATCCAGTACATGGACAAGATGGTTGTGCATGGCGTGGAGGAAACCTTTGATATCTACATCCGCCCTGCCATCAATGACCAGAAGGAAATTGCCGGGGTCATGATCATCATGGTGGATATTACGGATATTATCACTGCCAAGGAGCGGGCTGAGAGCGCAGACAGGGCCAAGACCAGCTTTTTGGCCAACATGTCCCACGAGATACGCACGCCGATGAATGCAATTAACGGCATGTCGGAGTTTATTATCCGGGATACGACGGATTCGTTTGCCAGGGAAAATGCCATCATGATAAAGAACGCTTCGGCTTCCCTGCTGACCATCATCAATGATATTCTGGACTTTTCCAAGATTGAGGCGGGCAAGATGGACCTGATAAACATGCCTTTCCAGATGTCCTCGATTATCATTGATGTTTCCACCATGATAAATGTGCGCCTCAAGGGGAAAAAGGTCAGTCTGGTGCTGGAGGTGGATGAGAATATCCCGTACACCATGATTGGCGATGAAATCAGGATTAAGCAGGTCATGGTGAATCTCCTGAATAATGCGGTGAAGTTTACGGAGGAGGGAACCATCACCCTGCGCCTGACCTATGAAAAGCTGGGGGATGGCAGGAGCGTAAGGCTTTACGGCAGTGTGGAGGACACCGGTATCGGCATCAAGCCGAAGGATCTGGTCAAGCTGTTTTCCAGCTTTGAGCAGGTGGATACCAAGAGAAACCGTTCCGTGGAGGGCACCGGCCTTGGGCTGGCCATCAGCCGCAAGCTGTGTGAATCCATGGGCGGTTCCATTACGGTGGATAGCGTATATGGCAAGGGCAGTACCTTTTCCTGGACCATGGTCAACGAGGTGGAGGACTGGCGGCCTATGGGCAGGGTCAATCACGCGGAAAGTTCCGGGCAGGACAAGCTGTTTCAGTATACCTTTACCACGGAGAACGTCAAGGTGCTGGTGGTGGATGATAACAAGGTCAATCTCAAGGTGGCAGAGGGCATGCTGACGCCGTACAAGGTGCAGGTCTATACGGCGGAGAGCGCTATGGAGGCGTTGAACATATTGAACAAGGAGCTTTTCGACATCATCTTTATGGATCATATGATGCCGGTGATGGATGGCGTGGAGGCTCTTTACAAGCTGCGGGAGATTCCGGAGCAGAGGAACAGCGTGGTGATTGCCCTGACCGCCAACGCTATCAGCGGCGTGCGTGAGCAGTATCTGGAATATGGATTCCAGGGCTTTCTGCCGAAGCCGCTGGAGGCCAAGGCGCTGGATGCCTGCCTGCAGAAGTTTATAGATTCCAGCAAGCTTGTGCTGCTGGATAAGCCGTTTACCACCCGGATGGATGATGTGGACAAGGATATTCTTCGTCAGGTGTATACAGACGGCAGAAAGAAAATCCGCCTTTTGGGCGAGCTGGCCGAGAAAAAGGATTTGAAGAACTATACCATCGAGGTGCATGCCCTGAAGAGCGTAGCGGCCCTGATAGGGCAGAATGAGCTGTCCACTATGGCCAAGGCCCATGAAAAGGCCGGCAAGCAGGGTGACTACGAGTATATCATCAAGAATCTGGATAAGCTGCTGGCAAAATACAGCGCGGTGCTGGCCTTTATCAGCGACCGTTTCGTGGATGAGCTTATGAAGCATCAGAACGACAGCCAGCTGGAGGAGGCTTCCCGTCAGGAGCTGGAGGACACCATCGGCAAGATGAATGAGGCGCTGGGTGACTACGATCTGGATGGCTTTGGCAGTTTGCTGAAAAAGATGTCCAAATTCAAGGTGACGGAGGAACAGCGTCAGCTTCTGGAGCAGATGAAGACGGCGGGGAATGATTTTGATTATGATGCCCTTGAAAAGTTGATTGCTCAGTGGAAGTAGCCTGCCAGTCCCGTTGCCGCCGTGCCTTCCGTCAGCTTTTGGCTGTCAGGATGGCTATCGATGTTTGCGGCTGTGGCGGGATTTCTATGCGGCCGGTTGGGGACTATAGATATAATGTGGAGTGAGAGCGATGAAGTCAGTAGCGTTATTTACTGATGAAATAGATGATTTGGATGTAGCAATAGATGAGCTGGTATCGCAGTTTGGGGATTTCAGGCTGGAGGCGCATAGCGCCGGACTGCTTTTTGCCCATCCTGATACGGATTTGCAGGAGCTGGCAGACAGGCTGCAGGACAGGTTCGGCCTGCCGATTATCGGCACCACGGCCGTGGCTATGTTCACGATGGAGGGGTTCAAGAAAGAGGGAATTTCCCTGCAGATTCTTACCTCGGCAGACTGCGGCTTTCATGTGGGCTGTACCGATGAGCTGACGCCGGATAATGCCAGGAGGGAAATAACGGCCCTGTACAACAGGCTGACTGCCGGTGTGGATGATGATGATGTGAAGCTGGTGCTGGCCTACGGCAATCCTACCCTTGATATGATGGGGGAGGATTTTGTGGACACGCTGGATGAGCTGAGCAAGGGAACCGCCGTTTATGGCGGGCAGGCCTCTGACAGCTTTGTGATGGATGATTGCCGCGTGGTCTGCGGCAGCCAGGTCAGGCAGTATGCCCTGGCCCTGATTGTGGTTACGGGCAGGGCAAAGAAGATTATCCACTATGGCTTTAATGTGGCCAGCACTCTGGATTATGAGGGCACTGTTACAGAGCTGCAGGGAAACATGGTCATGAAGCTGGACGGGGTGCCGCTGGCCGAGGCTATCGCTCAGGCCGGTATCAGCATCAACACGGATATCAATGTCTGCGATTATGTGAGTACGCCTTTCCGCATCCGCTATCGGACGGAGGATGGTGAGGAAATAGAGATGATGCGCCAGCTGGCCTTTGTGGATAAAGAAACCGGCGGTGGCATGTTTTTGGGCAAGGTGCCTCTTGGTGCCAACGTACAGATTGGCATTATCAGCAAGGAGGACATCCACGATTCGGTGGAGGCTGTGGCCAGGGATGCCCTGTCAGAGGTCAGGCAGAATCCGGATTACGGCTTTTCTACGGTTATCATTACCTCCTGCGCTTCCCGTCTGATGAGCTATGCCAACGATATTGAGCTGGAAGCTCAGGGGTATGTGCACATGATACCGGAGGGCATGAGCATGTCAGGCTTTTATTCCTTTGGCGAGATATGTCCGGGACGCACGGCGGGCAGTCACAGGGAAAAGAATGCCTTCCACAATACTACCTTTACGATGCTTGTGATGTAGGAGGTGGCAGGATGGATTTCAGGCAGTTGGAGTATTTCTGCACATTGAGCAGATTGAAGAATTTTACGAGAACGGCGGAGGAACTGCATGTTTCCCAGCCTTCTGTCACCAAGGCGATAAAGTCACTGGAAACGGAGCTGAAGCTGACCCTGATTGACAGGCGGCAGAAGCATGTGACCCTTACCAATGAGGGCAAGGCTTTTCTACTGCATGCGGAGCAGATTATGAAGTCGGTGGAGGATACCTATCGTGATATGGAGCGGTTTCAGCTGGAGAAGCAGGGAACTGTGCATTTCGGGATTCCGCCTATGGTGGAGGCTTACCTTTTTCCTGATTTGTTCACCAGCTTCAAGGCCATGTATCCTGACATGAATCTGGATGTCAAGGAGTATGGCGATTCTACGGAGGTTATGGAGAAGGCGGATGCCGGGGAGCTGGACTTTGGCATTATTTTTTCCAGCGGCGCCGAGGAGGTAAGCAACCGTCTGCTGATTATGACGGATAACATGAGCCTGTGCGTCAGTCCGGAGCTGCCCCTTTCCCGCAGGGATGAAATCAGCTTTGATGATTTGAAGAATGAGCATTTTATTATGCAGCAGTCCAATACTTATCAGTATCAGCATGTATATGAGCGCTGTGTGGAGCGCGGGTATATACCGGATATCCTGCTGTGCACCACCCAGCTCAAGACCATCAAGCAGCTGGTTGGCAATCGTCTGGGGATTTCTGTGCTGCCGGATTTTGTTACCAATGAGGAAACGATTTTTGTCAGGCGTCAGCTGACGCCGCCGCTCAAGGTGAATATCTGCCTCTACTGGGGCAGGGATAAGCAGCTGAGTGACATGGATAGAAGATTTTTGGATTTTATCAAGCATTATATCGCTACCGAGGAATTCAGAAGCCATTTTCACAAGTAGCCTATGGGGGTATGAAGGAGTGTGCAGTGCTGTGTAATCATGCTTTGTATGGATAGCATG
>NZ_JBJDWZ010000147.1:0-1758 GCF_051866355.1 Anaerovibrio sp.
CGCTATAAGAACCGCATCGGAACAGCTTGCGCCAGACCGATTTTCCTGCCAGCCATCGCTCAAAACGTGCTGGCATAACGCAGATTTATCAAGCACCCGCCCCATGACAGCCCCACGCCAAACCCGATGGACAGAATCAGCGGATTGGCAGGCTTTTCCCGGCGCAACATATCACAAATAGCAATCGGTATAGAGCTTGACACCGTGTTGCCATACTCTGCTACATCATTCCAATAAGGACAATCCATCAAGCCACACTTCTGCTGCAAATATTCCAGCATAAATTTATTAGCCTGATGAAACACAAAATATCCGATATCCTCCTTTGCCTTGCCTGTCTTTGCCAATATCCTCTGTAATGTATCAGGCACAACCTCCAGCGCAAACTCGCTGATAGCGTTTCCCTTCATATGCAAATCAAAATCTGTACGCAGGTTACCATATTCATCTGCCCTTTCAATTCCAGATGCCGTATTATACGGTCTGGCCATACCACCAGCAGGGACAATCAGAGCCGCATATCCACCTCCATCCGTACCTGTCACAAAACCGTCCAGCCCCGGCTCATCCGTATCCACCGCCTCAATAAACGTGGCTGATGCTCCATCACCAAAAAGCGGCTTAACGCTGTTGTCATGCTCATTTATATACTTGCTATAGGTTTCCGCAGTCAGCAACAGAACATTATTGACCTGCCCCGATTCAATCAGTCCCTTGGCCAGGCTCAGCCCATAAATATACCCTGAACACCCCAAGTTGAAATCCAATGCACCGCAATTTTTTGGCAGTCCCAGTCTGTCCTGCAGAATGCATGCCGTAGTTGGCAAAAAATAATCCGGCGACTGCGTACACAGCAAAAGCATTTCAACCTCACTGCGCTTCACCCCCAGAGCAAATACATTTTCCGCGGCTTTTCCAGCCAGCTGTGAGGCAATTTCCCCCTCACCACAGATATGACGCCTGTCAATGCCGGTCTTTTTCCGCAGACGTCCCTGCGGATTTTCCTCCATATTTTCCGGAAGATAATACGCTATCTTTTTGATGTACGCTTTCAATGCTCAACAACTCCTACGCTAAAAATCCTCCATCCACAGCAATGCTGGTTCCTGTTATCCAGCGCGCCCTGCCACTTAGCAGAAACAGCACCATCCCCGTTACATCCTGTGGCTCAGCCAGCCCTAAGAGATGATTTTTTTTAAAAAAATTTTGCTCAATCATCCCATCAAAGCTCGATGTCATAGCCGAACTATTCACCCAGCCAGGCATAATGCTGTTAATGCGATGCCCCTTGGCACAAAGCTCCTTCGCCAACGAGCCGACACAGCCATTTACCGCAGACTTTGAAGCTGCATAGGCAAACATTCCCTTTTCTCTTGATTCTGCGCAGACAGACGAAAACAAAACTATTGACATGCCTTTGTTGCCATATTTTACCTTTGTTATCAACCTGGTTAACTCAATACCGGCCCAAAAACTGATATCCATTATATTTTGAGCCAATTCCTTGTCATAGGTCTTTAACGGCGTAAAATTATTAATTCCGGCCGCATGGATACCGCCATGCAATTTGCCGTTTGCCGCCACAAAATCCTTGACAGCATTTTCCATCTTCTCACTATCACACACATTCAAGGGCGCAATGAATATCCTATCCTTACACTCCGCCTGCAGCTCAAGCAACTTATCCTCACGACGCGCTATAGCCAGCACCCTCGCACCTGACCTTGCCAGCTCAAGTGCAGCCTGCCACCCCATGCC
>NZ_JBJDWZ010000148.1:0-9708 GCF_051866355.1 Anaerovibrio sp.
CACTACGATAAACTGAAATATACACCAGTTTTATTCGGCAGGCAAGTACGTCCAACCGTAAAAAACTGTTTCAAGCTCATAGATAGCCTGAAACAGTTTTTTTATTTGTGCAATATGTACTTTATAGCCAGATAGCCGACGCCATAGAGCAAAACCATGGGAATGGCCAGCATGCACTGGCTGATAATGTCCGGCGGTGTAAACAATGCCCCCAGGACAAAGCACACCATGATGACAATGCGGAACTTTGACGCCAGCATATCCGAGGTTATTATGCCCAGCCATGCCAGCACCAGCATAATCAGCGGCATCTCAAAAAGCAGGCCGAAAGGAATGACAAAGGTCAGGATGAAGTCAAAATAGCTGCCGGCCGACAGAAACGGCTGAAAGTCCGTACTGCCCATGCCCAGAAAGAAGTTCATGGCCAAAGGCAGGACCAGCTTGAAGGAAAACAGGATGCCCGCCACAAAAAGCAACACGGAAACCGGCACCAGCACTGACAGCAGCAGTCTTTCCCGCATGGTCAGGGCAGGAAGCAGAAAAGCCCATGCCTGATAAAAAATAACCGGCAGGGAAAGCATAAAGCCTGAAAAGACGACAACCTTGGCATAGACGAAGAATGCCTCTGCCGGCTGCATATAGTAAAGCTTGCCGGCAGGTTCCATCAGAAATGCCATAATCCTGTCCAAAAAGCCATAGGCTATGGCAGAGCATACGGCTACCGCCAGCAGGCTGTACAAAATCCGCCGCCGCAGCTCCGTCAGATGCTCCAATATGGACATATTGGCTGTATATCCGCTGTTTTCCTGCGGCACGGCCTCATCCTTCTGCACAGGCAGCGTGTCCGGGGCTTCTGAAGTATGTGCCATATCATTATGCCTTGGTACTGGTAGACTTCTTTTCCTCGTCTACAGTAACGTCCTCAATAATATTTTTCTCGGCATTCTTGAACTCCCTGATGCTCTTGCCCAAAGCCCTGCCCACATCAGGCAGCTTGCCCGGCCCGAAGACCACCAGGGCAATAACCAATATCAAAATAAGTTCTGTAACACCAATGCCACTGAACATAAAATCTCCTCCTCTAAAAATAAAATTCTCTTAATTATACAGACCAATTATGAAAAAAAACTGTAATTTCAGATTCTTTTCAGGATATTTTAGTAATAAAATATCCATGAATAGGGTTTTTCGTCAATTTTTTGCCTAATGTATTGCTTTAGATTACCAAAAGTAATATGATTAATTTATAAGCATAAATAATAGCTATTTTAGGAGATGGTAGTATTTCTGTTGTTGACGATATTGAGGCCAAAAGGGATATCACGCGGGATGAGCTTCGGTATCTGCTGGATGGAAATGAAGGCGACTACCTGCGCCAGCGGGCTGTAGCCGTAAGGCAGGCTGTCTATGGGCGGGATGTCTTTATCCGCGGGCTTATAGAATTTACCAATTTCTGCCGGAACAACTGCTATTACTGCGGCATACGGCGGGACAACAGGCATGCTGCCAGATACCGGCTGACGGAGGAGGAAATACTGGGCTGCTGCCGGGAGGGCTACCGGCTGGGATTTCGGACCTTTGTACTGCAGGGAGGCGAAGACGAGTATTTCACAGATGAAAAAATGTGCCGCATCATCCGAAGCATCAGGTCAAATCATCCTGACTGTGCCATCACCCTGTCCATAGGGGAAAAGGAGGCGGCAAGCTACAAGCGGTACTTTGATGCCGGTGCTGACAGGTATCTGCTTCGTCATGAAACTGCCAATGAAGCCCATTACCGCAGGCTCCACCCGGAGGAAATGTCCCTGCGCCGCCGGAAGGAGTGCCTGTACGCCCTGAAAGAAATAGGGTATCAGGTGGGGGCTGGCTTTATGACGGGCTCACCGGGCCAGACGGTGGATACCCTGTATGAGGATTTGCAGTTCCTGCGCGAGCTGGAACCGCACATGGTAGGAATCGGGCCTTTCATACCGCAGCGTGATACGCCCTTCGGCGGTGAGCCAGGAGGGACAGCGGCCATGACGGTAACCCTGCTGTCCATCATCCGCCTGCTGCTGCCACGGGTGCTGCTGCCGGCTACGACAGCCCTGGGGACAATAGATGCCATCGGGCGTGAAAAAGGCCTGATGGCCGGAGCCAATGTGGTCATGCCAAATCTTTCCCCAAAGGAGGTACGGAAAAAGTATGCATTGTACGATGCCAAGATATGTACCGGGGAAGAGGCGGCAGAGTGTATCGAATGCCTGAAAAAGCGTGTCAGGAGTGCCGGTTATACGGTGGTCTGTGACCGGGGAGATTATAGATAATGGGGGATTGAAAATGTATGATGTAAAGTCCATGAAGGCAGAGGAGTTTATCTCCGATGAAGAAATCAGGGCAACCCTGCAATATGCCGATGAAAACAAGGACAATATGGAGGTTGTCGATGCTATTATTGCCAAGGCGAAGCTGGGCAAGGGACTTACCCATCGGGAGGCCTCCGTGCTGCTGGCCTGTGATAACGAGGAAAAGCTGCAGGAGATTTTTGCCCTGGCACGGCAGATAAAGGAAGACTACTACGGCAACCGCATAGTTCTGTTTGCGCCGCTGTACCTGTCCAATTACTGCGTCAATGGGTGCCTGTACTGCCCGTATCATTTGAAGAACAAGCACATCAGCCGCAAGAAGCTGACCCAGGAGGATATCCGCAGGGAGGTGACGGCCCTGCAGGATATGGGCCATAAGCGTCTGGCTATCGAGCTGGGAGAGGATCCTGTAAACAACCCTATTGAATATGTGCTGGAATCCATCAATACGATTTACAACATCAAGCATAAAAATGGCGCTATCCGCCGGGTAAATGTCAATATTGCCGCTACCACGGTAGAGAATTACAGAAAGCTCCACGAAGCGGGCATTGGCACGTATATCCTGTTTCAGGAAACATACAACAAGGAAGCCTACGAAAAGCTCCATCCGACCGGACCGAAGCACGATTATGCCTACCATACGGAGGCCATGGATCGCGCCCAGGCCGGCGGCATAGACGATGTGGGGCTGGGCGTGCTTTTCGGGCTGGAGATGTACCGCTATGAATTTGCCGGTATCCTGATGCACGCAGAGCATCTGGAGGCCGTTCACGGCGTGGGCCCTCATACCATCAGCGTGCCACGCGTCAAGAAGGCTGACGACATTGACCCGGATGCCTTTGACAACGGCATCAGCGATGAAATCTTTGCGAAGATTATTGCCCTGATAAGGGTTGCCGTGCCGTACACCGGCATGATTATCTCCACCCGCGAGGGAAAGGCCGTCAGGGAGAAGGCCCTTGAGCTGGGCATTTCCCAGATAAGCGGCGCTTCCCGCACCAGCGTCGGCGGCTATGTGGAGGAAGAGCCGGAGGATGATAACTCTGCCCAGTTTGACGTCAGCGACCAGAGGTCACTGGACGAGGTTATCAGCTGGCTCATCAGCCTGGGCTACGTTCCTAGCTTCTGCACGGCCTGCTACCGTGAGGGGCGCACCGGCGACAGGTTCATGTCCCTCTGCAAGAGCAAGCAGATTCTGAACTGCTGTCATCCGAATGCCCTGATGACCCTGAAGGAGTACCTTGAGGATTACGCCGGCGAGGCCACCAAAGAAAAGGGCATGGCTATGATAGCCGAGGAACTGAAAAAGATTCCGAATGAAAAAGTCAGGAAGATTGCCGCAGAGCATATAGCCGATATCAGCAAGGGTAAGAGGGATTTCAGGTTTTAATTATGGCAGAGTTAAATTCAACACCAAACGCAAACAGGCTTCACATAGGTATTTTTGGCAGGACCAACAGCGGCAAGTCAACGCTGGTGAACATCCTGACCGGCCAGAGCACCTCCATAGTGTCGGATGTGGCCGGCACGACTACGGATATTGTCTATAAGGCGATGGAAATCAGCCCTTTGGGGCCCTGCGTGCTGATGGACACGGCCGGGCTGGAGGACACCACCGCCCTGGGGGCCAAGCGTCTGGAAAAGACGAAGCTGGCCATGGACAAGGCGGATATTGCCATTGTCGTTTTCCCGGCAGACGGCAGGGAGGATTTTGCCGCAGAGCTTGATTTGCTGGAGGCTTTCCGGCAGAAGGACATCCCTGTGCTGTGCCTTGTCAATGTCTTTGCAGGGCATGCGGACGCGGCAGACGGCATCGGGGCGAAGCTGGGCGGCAGGCAGAAGGACAGCAAGGTGGAAACGGTAGTGATGGACTGCGGCCGGACAAAGGACAAGGAAGGCCTGCGCATGGCTCTTTCCAGGCTGATGCCGGAGGACTATGACGCGGAGTTTATCACCGGCAGTCTGGTAAGTGAGGACGATGTGGTGCTGCTGGTTATGCCGCAGGACATTCAGGCGCCGAAGCGCCGCCTGATACTGCCGCAGGTTCAGACCATCAGGGAGCTGCTGGACAGGAAATGCACGGTGATATGCGCCTCCGCAGAGAAGTTCGAGCTTGCCCTGTCCCGCCTGAAAGCTGCCCCGCAGCTGATAATCACCGATTCACAGGTGTTCAGGCATGTCTATGAGCACAAGCCGTCAGAGAGCAGGCTGACCTCTTTTTCCGTGCTGTTCGCAGCCTACAAGGGCGACCTTTCGTATTACATAGAGGGGGCAAGGCACATAGACAGCCTCACGGAAAATTCCCGGGTGCTCATTGCCGAGTGCTGTACCCATGCGCCTCTGAAGGAGGATATAGGCCGGGAAAAGATTCCACGGCTGCTGAGAAAGCGTTTTGGGGAGGGCATGCAGATTGACGTGGTGAGCGGGACGGATTTTCCGGATCAATTGTCCGGCTACGACCTGATTATCCAGTGCGGCGGCTGTATGTTCAACCGTCAGTTTGTCATGGCGCGGATTCAGAAGGCAAGGGAGAGCCATGTGCCTATGACGAACTATGGGGTAGCAATCGCGCATCTGACGGGGATTCTGGACAAGATATCCTACTGAACTGAATTATATGTAAACTTAATTATTACATAAATATAAAATATTTCTTATCTTTATTTTCAAGTGATACAATAATAAACGATAGTTATTGTTTTTATTATAGGGGAGTTATGTTTTTATAAGGAGAGTTTGTATGAGTAGCAAAATATCTCGGCGCAAGTTTTTAAAGGTTGTGGCTGGGTCCGGAGCAGTAGGCTTTGGCGTAATGGCTGCTGGCTGTAAAGGCAAGCCGTCCGGAGCCGAGGGTTGGATACCTGATCAGTATCAGAGCAAGGGAGATTTCCCGGTCAACCTGAAGGGGCGCGTAGCGATCAGCGCTGCCAATCCGTCCATTGAGCGCGACGATGAAAAGTGCATCCTGTGCGGCCAGTGTGTAGAGGCCTGCAAGAATGTCATGGGCGTGTACGGCAACTATCCGTTGCCGCTGAAAAGCGAAATCGCCTGCGTCAACTGCGGACAGTGCGTTATGTGGTGTCCGTCCGGCGCAATCACCGAAAAGCGCAACATCGATCAAGTGCTTGCGGCCATCGACGATGATACCAGGCACGTTGTAGTGCAGACTGCCCCGGCAACCAAGGTTTCCCTGGGTGAGGAATTCGGCATGGAGCCGGGTACCAGTGTCGGCAAGAAGATGGCAGGTGCCTTGAAGGAGGCAGGCTTTGATGCTGTTTTTGATACCTGCTTCTCAGCTGACCTGACCATCATGGAGGAGGCTTCGGAGTTTGTACACAGGCTGACCCAGGCCAAGGATGAGATTCCGCATCTGACCTCCTGCTGTCCGGGCTGGGTAAAATACTGCGAGTATTTCTATCCTGAGCTTATTCACAACCTGTCTACCTGCAAGTCGCCGCAGAACATGATGGGCGCTACCATCAAGTCCTTCTACGCTGACAAGATGGGCATCAAGCCGGAAAACATCGTGAATGTTTCCATCATGCCTTGTACGGCAAAGAAGTTTGAGGTAGCCCGCGAGGAGCTGCAGGTGGACGGCAACCGCGATATGGACTATGTGCTGACCACCAGGGAGCTGGCTGTATTGCTGAAGCGCAAGGGCATTGATCTGAATACGGTGCCTGAGCGTGAGTATGATTCCGTGCTGGGCGAGTCCACAGGCGCCGGCAAGATTTTCGGCGCTACTGGCGGCGTTACCGAGGCGGCAGTCCGCTCTGCCTATTTCTTTGCCACCGGCTCCAATCCGCCTGCTGACCTTCTGTCCTGGCAGCCTGTCCGCGGCATGACTGCGGTCAAGGAGGCAACCGCCTCCATTCCTGGCGTGGGTACAGTGAATATCGCCGTGTGCCACGGCCTGGAGAATGCCAGAAAGCTTCTGGACGGCATTAAGGCCAGCGGCAGCAGCAAGTGGCAGTTCATCGAGTTTATGGCCTGCCCTGGCGGTTGTATCGGCGGCGGCGGACAGCCAAAATCCACCGTAGCTGCTCAGAACAGCGCAAAGCTGAAGCGCATTGAGGCCATCTACAAGGAAGATACCGGCTCAGAAAAGCGCTGCAGCCATGACAACACCGAAATTCAGTCTGTTTATAAGGAATTTTATGGCAAGCCTCTCAGTGAAAAGGCTGAGAAGTACCTGCATACATCCTTTGTAGACCGCCATGAACGGTTATTTGATTGAGAAGAGGTGAAATAAATGGCTGTATTAGTAGATATTACCAAATGTATTGGCTGCGAGGGCTGCAGTGTTGCCTGCAAAATGTACAACGGGCTGGACTTCAAGGCCAAGCCTCGCAATATAAAAGATGGCCGTGTGGAGCTGGATGACAACCGCTGGACGGTTATTCAGGAGTTCCACCCGGCGGCTGACAAGCTGAGATTTGTCAAGAAGCAGTGCCTGCACTGCCTGGAGCCTGCCTGTGCCTCTGCCTGCTTCTCCAAGGCTATCCAGAAGGATGAAAAGACGGGTGCTGTCGTTTATTATCCTGACCTGTGCGTAGGCTGCCGCTACTGTCTGGTGGCCTGCCCGTACTCCATCCCTAAGTATCAGTGGGATGAGCAGTTCCCGCAGGTAGCAAAGTGCCAGATGTGCGAGGCCCGGGTAGAAAAGGGCGATGCCCCTGCCTGCGTATCCGCCTGCACCACCGGCGCGCTGATTTCCGGCGACAGGGATGAGCTTATCAAGAAGGCTCACGAAATCATCAATTCCGACAGCCGCTATGTGAACCATGTATATGGCGAGCATGAGGTGGGCGGTTCCCAGTGGCTCTACATCTCCGATGTGCCTTTTGAGGATCTGGGCTTCAAGCAGGTCAGCGATACGCCTGTCACCAGCTACACCAAGAGCTATATGTCCAAGGTTCCTGGCTTTGCCGCTGCCTGGGCGCTGTTCCTGGCCGGCCTTTCTTTTTACAATCATCGTGTGGAAAAGAACAAGAAGCAGCAGGATGATGACAAGCAGGATAAGGAGGGCTGAGCATGAAGGTATATAAGTGTTTTAGAATTTTGGGATGGGATTTTACCGTCACCCCTACTCGTTTTATTCTGACAGGCCTTGTGCTGTTGATGGCGGCAACCGTGCTGTTCCGTCTCCTGACAGGCTTCCAGTATGTAACCAACCTGACGGATGAAACTCCGTGGGGTATGTGGATTGCATTCGATGTAATGTGCGGCGTAGCCCTGGCCGGTGGTGGTTATTCCACTGCTTTGCTGGTGCACATGTTCCGCTATGAGCAGTATGAGATTGTGGCCCGCGGTGCCCTGCTGACCTCCCTGCTGGGCTATGTGCTGGTAATGGCAGGCCTGTTTCTGGATATCGGCCAGTGGTTCAATTTCTGGCGTCCGTTCGTGTCCTGGGGACACACCTCGGTGCTGTTCGAGGTATTCTGGTGTATTTCCATTTATACAACCATTCAGAGCCTGGAGTTCTTCGAGATTATTACCGAGCGTGTCCTGGTCAAGAAGCTGCATAGGTATGTAGTCAAGGTACTGCCTGTGCTGGTGGTAATCGGCCTGATATTCCCTGTACTGCATCAGTCTTCCCTGGGCGGCCTGTTCCTGATTATGAAGGAGAGAATGTTCCCGCTGTGGTGGAGCGAGTTCCTGCCGATTTACTTCCTGCTTTCCTCCTTCTTCGTTGGTTCCGCCATGGTTACGATTGAGACTACCCTGGCCAAGACAGCTTATGGGCATGAGATACCTCATAGGATTATGCTGAGGCTCACCCGTGTGGGTACCCGCATCATGGGCGTGTATCTCCTGATGAAGCTGTATGACCTGTTCTCTATGGACCTGTGGGGCTATGTGTTCCAGGGCTCCCTGCAGAGCAACATGTACTGCGTGGAGATGCTCTTCGGCATCATCATTCCTATACTGATTATTGTCAGTCCTCTGAGAAAGACCAGAGGCGGCCTGCTGACCTATGCATGGCTGACGGTTCTGGGCGTTATCCTGAACCGCCTGAACTGCGTATTCACCTCCATGTATGAGAGCGGCTCATACTTCCCTGGCATTGGCGAGATTATCGTCAGCGCCGGCCTGATTGCCCTGGGTGTCCTGATTTACTGCTTCCTGGTAGAGAACTTCAACATCATCGGCAATGAGCGTGCCGTACAGGTAAAAATCGACAAGGATAAGGACATCAAGAACCTTATCTGGGCATTGCTCCGCACCAAGAGGCATTAATTGCCCGGCAATTAAATATGCTTGATTTTGCAGCGGCCCCATGAGCCGGACACTGAGTTCGGCTTTATGGGGCACTGCATTTTTTGTTTGTTGTTTCGGCAGGGGAATTGCAGATAGAATGTGTTGATATTGAACATTTTTTCTTGTATAATTATTTTCGGCAAGAGCTGTACCGATACGGTAGGCGGAGTTACTGTGTCCCCTGAGAGGGTCGATGTTTGTGGGAAATACGATTTTTGTTATATTGTCGTGCTGACCTTGTGGCTGTTGATTGTTTTGGCAGCCAGGGCATGAGAAAAACCGCCCCGGGCTGCTGATCTGAGGCGGTTTTCTAAAAACATCTTCACTTTGGGGCGACCGTCTGCCGGTACCCCTCTTGCTATTATTATACATGATGCAGTATGGTTTTGCAAGCGGTTGCCTCTTGTGATGCGGGAGGCAGTGCTATTTGCATAGAGGAGGAATTTTGTATGAAGTGGTGCGAGGTCAGCATTCAGACCACCCATGAGGCAGTGGAGCTGGTAGCGGAGATTTTTCGTGAGCTGGGGGCCTCCGGGGTGGTAATCGAGGACCCGGAGCTGGTAAATGACTATATAACCTCCGGCAAGTGGGATTACACGGATATTCCTATTGCGACAGAGACGGAGATTGTGACGGAAAAGGCATATCTGCCGGTCAATGGCGAGCTTGCGGGCAGGCTGCAGACCTTCCGTCAGGAGCTGAAGGCACTGGAGGGCAGGGGCGTGAATATCGCTCCGGGGACGATTGCCACCAGCGAGCTGCAGGACGAGGACTGGTCCGATACCTGGAAGCAGTATTTCCATACGGAAAAGCCCGGTGACAGGGTGGTTATCAAGCCTACCTGGGAAAGCTATGAGCCGGAGGCTGGCGAGGTGGTTATCGAGCTGGACCCGGGGGCGGCCTTCGGCACCGGCACCCATGCCACCACCTCCATGTGCATCCGCCAGCTGGAAAAGCTGGTGAAGCCGGGCATGACCGTCTTTGATGTGGGCACGGGCTCCGGCATTCTGTCCATTATCTCCGCCAAGCTGGGGGCAGGGGAGATTCAGGCGGTGGACTACGATGATTCCGTGCTGAAAATCGTGGAGGAAAATCTGGC
>NZ_JBJDWZ010000149.1:0-9686 GCF_051866355.1 Anaerovibrio sp.
ACAGAGCTTGCCTACAAGGTCGTTTACCGTGAGCAGGGATTTGTGCCAGCTGACGAAACGAAGGCACCTGATGAGCCTGTAGAGCCGATTGAGGGCAGTACTGGCGAGGGAGTTGATGCTGATGGAGCTGCTGACAAAAACGGAAGCAATGAGCCTGATACTGGAGAAGCTCAGACTGCTAAGAGGCGCAGAAAATCTGAATGAGGTGCAGGCGGAGTTTGCTGCTGAGAAGCTGGTAAGCGACATGCTGGATTATTGCCATCGGGAGGATTTTCCCATGGCCTTAATCTACACTGCCGTTGACCTGGTAAGGAAAAGGCTGGATGATTTGGCCGCTCAATCCGATGAGGATGGAGCTCTTGGCGGCATCCCGGTCAATGGGCCTTTGTCCAGCATCAAGATGGATGATACGGAGTTCAAGTTTGCCGTAAACAATGTTGATGGCTTCGGGCTTATGTCCGACTACGATTTTGACAGCATCAAGGGCAAGCTTAATCTGTATCGCAAGGCGGTGAGCCTGCCATGAGGCTGAAAAAGCTGCTGGACAGGTTCATGTACAGGGACAGGGCAACGGTTTACCGCTACTGTGAGGCATCTGACGGCCTTGCCGATGATTATGAGGATGTGGCGGTATATGAGGATATACCCTGCAAGCTGAGCCAGTATGGCAAGGATGTTACCCTGGATAAAACCGATATGGCACCGTCCATCCACGAGAACCTGCGCATGACCTGCAATCCGGCCTATGATATACAGCCCAATGATTACATCGTCATCCAGCATCAGGGCCAGGAGTTCAGGCTGAGCGCAAGCCAGCCATTCCGTTATCCGACACATCAGGAAATCAGCCTGCTGCGCATTGTTAACAAACGTGAAGTCGGGGTGTGATGATATGGCAGATTTTACCATCAGCGGGCTGGATGCGCTTGATAAGGCACTTGGCAAGCTGGAAAACTCGGCAGAGGCGCAGGACAAGCTGCTGGCCCAGATGGGGGAGCAGCTGGCTGGCAGAGCCAAAAATCTCACGCCAGTTGATACCGGAGCCCTGCGGAACAATTGGAAGCGCACTGCTCCCAAGGAGGGAAGGGTGGAGGTATATAACAACACCGAATATGCCGCCCATGTAGAGTGGGGGCATCGCCAAAAGGTAGGCAGGTTCGTGCCAGCCATCGGCAAGAGGCTGAAGCAGCCTTTTGTGGAAGGCAGGCACATGCTCCGGGATGCGGTGAAGGAAACCGAGGATAACTTTGAGGCTGATGCCATGACGATTTTGGAGGGGCTGCTGTCATGATGATTTCGCTACTAGATATACGGGATGCCCTGGCAGCCCTGCTGAAATCTGCCTATCCTGATTGGAAGGTGCATTTTGACAACGTGGAGCGGCCTCATGCCCCGTATTTTTATGTGGAGCTGACTCAGCGGACGCGGAGCGTTGACGATGTGTGCTCTGAGCGCAGCATATCCGTGGTTATATCCGCGGTGCTGCCCCAGGACAGGGCAGGGCGTGTGAGCCGCAGGTATCTGTTTGAGCTGACGGACAGGCTGGACGGCCTTATCCGCCCGGTGTTCCGTGCCAGGGACAGGGCCATAACGGTGCTGGACGGCAGGTCGACCATTGTGGATGATATACTGCATTACTATTTTGATTTGAATTTTGTCGATGCTGTGGAGATTGCTCCGGCCGACAAGATGGAGGAGCTTGAATTTGATTTGACCATGAAAGGAATGAATGTGAATGGCGAATAAAGCTGAGTTGTTTGGCCTGCCGGAAATCCTCATCAATTTCCGGACACAGGGCACGACGGCCATCAAGCGCAGTGCCCGTGGCATCGTTGCCATGATTCTGCATGATGGCAGCAAGAACGAAATCCAGCAGTTCAGGATATCCGATACCACGGATATTCCGGACGAGATTCTTTCTAAAAAGTCCGTGGAGCTGGTGAAGCTGTGCCTGAAGGGCACGCCTCTGAGGGTGCTTCTTTATGTAATCCCGGATGCCGATACGGAAATTGAGGCGGATGGGCATCTGATGGACCAGAATGACGTCCTTGACCTTATCCAGTCCGTCAAGTGGAACTGGGTGTGCAACCCTACCAGCACAGGTACGGAGCAGGCAGACCTGTCCAGCTGGGTAATCGCGCAGCGCAACAATAAGCGTAAGACCTTCAAGGCGGTATGCGCCAAGCAGGCTGCCGACCATGAGGGCGTTGTCAATTTCTGCACTGATTATATTGTGGCGAAGAACGGCACCGATGAGAACGGCGACCCGGTATACACCACCTATAACGCGGTGCAGTACACGGCGCGTATTGCTGGCGTTTTGGCAGGCCTTGCCCTGGACCGCAGCGCTACCTACTTCCCCCTGACCGAGGTGGAGAGCGTGGAGAGCTACACCGATATTGCTGAGCGTATCGACAAGGGGCAGCTCCTGCTCATCGATGAGCAGGATGGCAACGGCGTCAAGATTGCCCGTGCCTGCAACAGCCTGATTACCTTTACCACCGACAAGGGAGAGGATTTCAGGTACATCAAGATTATTGAGGCACTGGATATGATTACCGATGATATCCGGGATACCTTTAAAAAGTATTATGTGGGCAAGGTCATCAACGATTACAATCACAAGATGCTGTTCATCACGGCGGTGCTGGTGTACTTCGATGAAATCAAGGGCAATGTGCTTGACCGGGACGGCAAGAATAACGTGGATATTGATGAGCAGGCGCAGCTTAACTATGCAAAGCTGCATGGCGAAAAGACTGAGGATATATCCGCTATGGAAATCCGCAAGTACAACACAGGCACCAAGATAATGCTGGCCGGCAATATCAAGCCTGTGAATGCCATGGAAGACTTGACAATTAACTTCGTGATGTAAAAGGCGGTGTGATATATGGCAAGAGATGCAGAAGACGTAATTTATCGTGGGCGCCGCCGCTGGAACGGCAACCACGGCAAGGTATGGTGGGACGCCCTGCTGCTGTTTGAAATCAGCAAGTTTGAGGCGAAGGTAACTGCCCAGCGTGAGGATGTAATCATCGGCAACAGCGTGGACAGCAAGATTACCGGGCTCAAGGGCGAGGGCAGTTTTACCATCAAGTCGGTAGTCAACCGCAATATTAACGCGTACCTGGAGGAGTGGAAGAAC
Source organism: Anaerovibrio sp. (assembly GCF_051866355.1). Classification (GTDB taxonomy): domain Bacteria; phylum Bacillota; class Negativicutes; order Selenomonadales; family Selenomonadaceae; genus Anaerovibrio. Next base: position 3,149 of record NZ_JBJDWZ010000149.1, read on the forward strand.
GGCCATGACCCTCGCGCCAATATCGTGGGTCTGCTGGAAGACCCGGATGCGGTGGACGGCCAGAATGAGCGCTGCTCCATTGATAACGTATGGTTCAATGAGCTTACGCTGATGACGTTTGAAAAGGGCAATGTGGTGTCCAAGGAGTTCCCGTTTGGCTTTACTCCTGAAGATGCTGCATTCATTGAAGTTGTTGAGTGACGGGGCTGCTTCGGCAGTCCTGTTTTTGTTGGAGGTATAGAGAATGGCGATTAGCATTGCAGACCTGATTGCGAAGAAGGAAGACATCGAGAAGGCCAAGAAGGCAAAATACGACATCAAGACCAGCATCGGCACGCTGACTGTAAAGAAGCCTACGGCATCGCTGGTGGCGGAAACCAACGAGCTGGAGGATGGCAATGAGGAGTATCTCATTATTAACTCCGTGGTGGAGCCTGACCTGAAGGATACCCAGCTGTTAAAGGCATACGGCTGCGTTGAGCCGACGGATATTGTGCGCAAGCTGTTTGATGCAGGTGAGATTATGGCGTTGTCCAGGACCATTATGAGCAAGGCAGGGTACAACGCGGGTAACCTTGAGTCCAAGCTGCATGAAGATGCAAAAAACGGATAACGGAGGATTGGGAAGCTGCTACAGCGGCGTACCTGGTTCTCAGGGGACACAGTTTTGAAGATTTTTTCCGCATGAGCAGGATGGAGAAGATTTTTGCCCATGCGGCTATGGAGCTTGAGAAAAAAGAAAAAGTGGAATGGTTCAAGGCACTGGCCCAGCTGATTTCGGCCAGGAGCCTGTAAAAGCGACACTGGTGTCGTTTTTGGAGTGGTTTTCGGGAGGTTGGCAGTATGGCGAAGGAATTTGTGCTGAGTGCAGTCCTTGAGATGAAGGACATGCTTACGGGCGGTGTAAAAAATGCCCGTAAGTCCATGAATGAGCTTAACAATTCTGCATCCGCCACTGCCAGCGGACTGCGGGGCGTAGAAAAAAGCGGCGTATCTGCTATGAGCAACCTGGGCAGATCCGCTGATGCTGCCGGAGCAAAAGTCAAGAGCGTGGTCAGGGAAATGTCCAATGTCCCGAAGAATACCAGCATCGGCATAAGCATGAAGGATGATGCCGCGCCGAAGCTGGAGGGGCTTCGCTCCAAGCTGAGGGGAATTTCCGGAAAGAGCTATGATGTGCTGGTGAATGTAAAGACTGCCGGTGCAGGTGCCATGAACAGCCTGAAAAGCGGCATCGGCAGTATGGTGAGCGGTGCCGTTCCCCAGGCTATGGGGCTGATGGGCATCGGCATGGGGATTGCTGACACCGTCAATACCTACAAAAATTTCCAGGCGCAGATGAGCACCGTGCAGGCCATCTCAGGGGCCAGTGCTGAAAGCATGAAGGATTTGACGGCCAAGGCAAAGGAGATGGGGGCAACCACGCAGTTTTCTGCTACCGAGGCAGGTCAGGCTATGCAGTACATGGCTATGGCGGGCTGGGAAAATCAGCAGATGATTGACGGCATCGGCGGTGTCATGAACCTTGCCGGTGCTTCCGGCGAAAGCCTGGCCCGCGTGTCCGACATCGTAACTGATGCACTGTCTGCCTTCGGTCTGAAGGCTGGCGATGCAGGGCATTTTGCTGATGTGCTGGCGGCGGCTACATCAAAGTCCAACACCAGCGTGGGACTGATGGGTGAAACCTTCAAGTACGTTGCTCCGATTGCGGGGGCGATGAAGTACAGCATAGAAGATACGTCATTGGCTATCGGCTTAATGGCCAACTCAGGCATTAAGGGCAGCGAGGCAGGTACGGCGCTCAGGTCAACGCTTACGCGCCTTGTGAAGCCGCCTAAGGAGGCTGCCGCTGCTTTAGGCACGTTGGGGATTTCTGCTGTGAAGTCGGACGGTACCATTAAGCCGTTACGGCAGTCACTTGTAGAATTAAGGTCAAAATTCAAGGGGCTTACTGATGCACAAAAAACCCAGTTTGCGGCATCTATTGCAGGACAGGAGGCTATGAGCGGCTTCCTAGCCATCATGAATGAGTCGGATGAGAACTTTAACAAGCTGGCTAATTCTGTTGACAAGGCTAAGGGCAAAGCCGAGGAAATGAACAAGATTAAGAATGATAATCTTGAAGGTGATTTAGCATACCTGCGAAGCTCATACGAAGCCCTGCAGCATACTATCATGGAGGGCGGTCAGGGCACAGGGGGCGGAGGCCCCGCATCCGGCCTGCGAGGTTTTGTTACTGCCCTGAAAGAGGATGTTGACCTGCTGAAAAAGAGCCTTGAGGATGGTCTTGATATTTCCGATGTGGGCAAGCTGTCACTGAATGTTGTCAGCCAGCTGTATGAGAAGTTCAAGGCCCTTGATGGTGTTGGTTCCCTGCTGGCTGGCGGTGCTTTGGCAGCAGGGCTGTACAAGATTATTTCCCTCAGCAAAAAGGCTGCCGGTTCCCTGGCTGGCTTAGCTGGCAAGGGGGCAGGCGGTATCAGCAATAAGGGGGCAGGCTTGCCGGGGCTGCCTGGCAGTATCGGCAGTATGACTGTCAATGCTGCAAGCGTTGTGGTGAATGGCAAGGGCGTAGCCGGAGCAGGTGGAGGCGGCCTTTCGGATATACCCGGTACGCCTGATGTTCCTGATGCCGAAGGCAAAGGCAGTAAAGGCGGTAAAGCTCCTAAAGGCGGTAGGCTAGGTGGCTTTAAGAATGCTGCCAAAGGCTTGCTGAAAGGCGCATCCAAGTATGCTATCCCGCTGGAGATAGCTTCTATCGGCCTGGATTACTACAGCACCAATCAGGAAAATGAGCAGGCATCCTGGGGTGCAGGGTATCAGCTCAGCGAAGTCAAAAAGCAGGTAGCAGCATCTACGGATGCGCTGTATGAGGCAAAAAACCGTGGCGCATCTGCAGAGGAGATAAACTACCTGCAAAAGCAGCATCAGGATGCTGTTGCCAATATGAGCCAGGCACAGCAGTATGCCGACCAGACAAAAAAGTACAACGCAAACCGCATGAATGGAACTACCGGCTCTGCTATCGGTGGTATTGCGGGCGGTCTGATTGGCGGTGCCATAGGCACATTCCTGCTGCCTGGCATCGGTTCCGCAGCCGGTGCAGCTATTGGCGGAGCCGCTGGTTCTGCTGCCGGTGATTTTGTCGGCCAGAATTTCAATGACTGGTCTGCATCAGCCAGCGAGGGGTTGCAGTCATTCCGTGCCGAGTTTGACAATACCATGAAATGGGCTGGCGACAGCTTCAGGGGCATGTTTGAAGCCTTTGGCAACGGTGTTGACAATAACATGCAGTATGTTTCTGATAGCGTGAGCAATAATTTTGAGTACCTAAAGGGCTGTGCCAGCGATGCAGGTGCAGATATCAGCCAGTTTATGGCAGATACAGGCGCCAGCATAGAGGCAACCTTCCAGTCTGCATCAGACAGCGTGAACAGCGGATGGGATAGCATCAGGAGTGGGGCAAGTTCCTTATCGGATTCGCTATACACGATGTTTGACGATGCCATTGCCACTGTAAAGAGCAAATTTAGCGACCTGGCTGCCAGTGCCAGCGCAAAGCTGTCTTCAGCTGGTGCTTCAATCAGCGCGGCGGGCAGCCGTGCTTATAACTGGGCTGCGGAAAAGTGGAACAGCTTCTCCACGGGCACGTCTTATTTTCAGGCTGATGGCGGTATACCTGCCTTTGCGACAGGTACTGATTATTTCCGTGCTGCAGGAGGCATACCATCTTTTGCAGTAGGCACAAACAGCTATCGCAGCATGGGGCTTGCCCAGATAAATGAGCATGGGGGAGAGCTGGTTCAGCTGCCGGATGGCAGCAGGGTGTTCCCTACAGCTGAAACCCAGCAGATTATCAATCGCAGCATCCGCAATGGTGATTTGCTGGGCAACATGCCTGGTGCTGGCTCCATGATTTCAGCTGTTACTCCATCTGCTGATACCGGCAGGCCTGCTCCGGTGGTAACCATCAGCGGCAACAGCTTCACCGTTCGGGAGGAAGCCGATATAGAAAAGATAGCCCACGCCATTGTGGAGCAGTTCCTGCTGGCTCAGGGGAATTTTGCGGGGTGTTGATTATGAGTTTTATGACCGGCATAGGCAGGGCACTGAATGTCCTGTCGTATATTAACGGCGGCACGGGCAGCGACCTGCGTACATTCACATTGACCTGTGAGGAGGAAAAGCTCACGCTGCCTGTTACGCCTTGGGAGTATAGCGTGTCATCAGGCCAGCTGAACAAGGTGGTCAGCATAACCCAGGTGGGTGAAGCACTGATATTCAGCAACCCGAAGCTGAGGACGCTGAAATTCAGCTGCTTTTTCCCCAGCCTGCACCATGAGTACCCCTTTGTGGTGGGGGACGAAAAGGAGCCGGCTGACTGCATTTCTCTGCTGACCAAGTGGAAGGAAAACAAGAAGCCTGTCAGGGTTGTTATTTCCGATTCCCCGGTGAATATGGCTATGGCCATAATGAGTTTCGACTATCATGAGAAGGATGGCACCAGGGATATTTACTACAGCCTGGAGCTGACTGAGTACAAGGAACTGACCATTAAGGATGCCAACGAAAACAAGAAGGTGGAGGAAACCACAGGCCTGAAGGAACGTCCCACGGATAAGCCACAGGCTACTGAGGCCAAGGTCAGCAAGGGCAGTGACATACTGGACACGGCGAAAAAGGCCTACGGCCAGTACAACAAGTGGCGCAGGATTGCCCAGAGCAACAACATGAAGGATTTGCTTATCAACAACAGCGGCAGGATTGCCAAAAAGCTGAAGCTGCCGAAGCTGTAGGAGGCGGGGAAGGATGATTATCAAGCACCATAAGAACGACCTGTCACCGCTGATAGGCAGGATAACCTGGAGCGGTTCACGCCTGCAGGTGGCGCGGAAATTGCAGTTTGATTATAAGCAGGATGCACGGGACCCCAATTTGCCCAATTATCCCATCGAAAACGGCGAAACTGTCTACGGCTATACCGAGGATGGCAAGCTGGTATTTCAGGGCAACGTGTACAAGGTTGAGAAGGATACCCAGGCTTCCACGGTGTCTATATTAGCTTATGACCACCTGTGGGTCATGACACGCTCCAAGACCACGAAGAAGTACAAGAACGCCAATCCTGCTGATATTACCAAGGGGCTTTGCGGAGAATTGGGGGTGAAGCCGGGAAATATAATAGACCCCGGCGTGAATGTCAGCTTCATTGCCTCAGCCAAGACAGGCTACCAGATTATTATGGCGGCCTATACCGAGGCCAGCAAGCAGACAGGCAAGAAGTATCACCCCATCATGAACGGCGATGCCCTTGACATTGTGGAGCGGGGCACCATGATTGCTGATTTTGAGGCTGATGACAGGATAAACCTGACCAACAGCCGGTACAGCGAGAGTATTGAGCAGATAATCAATCAGGTACTGGTGACTGATGAGCAGGGCAATTCCGTCAGTATTGAGAAGGATGCTGACAGTATCAAGAAATACTCCATGTTTCAGGAAGTCTACAAAAATTCCAAGAATGAGGATAATGCAGCAAACATCAAGAAGCTGCTGGAGAAATCCAAGCCGGACAGGTCGGGAAGCCTTGAGGCACTGGGGGATTACAGGGCTGTCGCTCCCTACTCCATCAAGGTCAGGGATAACCTTTTTACGGGGAAATTCTGGGTAAAGTCCGATGCCCATACCTGGCAAGACGGCGTGCATACCATGCGCCTGGAGATGGAGTTTGAGGAGCTTATGAACGAGGAAAAGGCTGATAAGGAAAAAGAGGAAAAGCCTAAAAAGAACAGCAAGCCTAAGAAGTAAGGGGTGAATTTTATGGCAGGCAAGCAGATACCTACCCTGGGGCAGTCAATGGAAAAGATGGTTAATGCCATGCACGGTATCGCTCAGGATGAACGGCTGGCACGGCCAAAAATCGGCAGGGTGCTGACACCACCGCCTGCGCTCACTGTGCAGGTGGATGACATCGTGATAGAACGGGGCGAGATGTACATCTTTTCCTATTCCCTGCCGGGGTATACGCGGCACATGGTAGGCGAGACGTCGTTCCGCGGCGGCGGTGCCGGATATGCTGAGTATCAAAGTCACAATCATCCCATTAACAACGATGAAACGTGGACTGATACCCTGGTGCCCGGTGACCTGGTGGGAGTTATCCCTCTGGAAGGTGTTACGGGGGCCGCTGGTGACCAGTCCCAGATGTTCCTGATAACAGGGAGGCTGACGAGATTATGAGTGTAGATTTTCCTTTCAGCGGTGCCACGGATGAGGCGATAGCTGCAAGCAGTACGGAGAATAACATGCCCTTGTTCACTGAGTATGCCTGGAATTTTGAGCTGGATAAGTTCATTTATGACGGCAGGGGGAGGCATATCGTAGTGACCGGCAAGGAAGCCGTCAAGGTATGGGTGTATAAAGCCTTGAAGACGGAACGGTATGAGCATCTTGCCTACAGCTGGCAGTACGGCATCGAAGTCAAGAAGTTCATTGGCAAGGTCATGCAGACAGGGGACAGGATTGCGGAGCTGAAGCG
>NZ_JBJDWZ010000150.1:0-9629 GCF_051866355.1 Anaerovibrio sp.
AATTTTGCCATGGGCGTGGTAACAGGTATCGTGCAGGAATTCCACTTTGGCATGAACTGGTCGGAGTATTCAAGGTTCATGGGGGATATTTTCGGCGCACCGTTGGCGCTGGAAGCCCTGACGGCGTTTTTTCTTGAGTCCACGTTTCTGGGCTTGTGGATATTTGGCTGGGAGAGGCTCAGTCCGAAGCTGCACTGCCTGACAATCTGGATTGTGGCACTGGGCAGCAACCTGTCGGCCTTCTGGATTTTGACGGCCAATTCCTTCATGCAGCATCCGGTGGGATATGCCATCAGGAATGGCAGGGCCGAGATGACGGATTTTGCGGCACTGGTGACCAATCCTTACATTCATGGCGAGTTCGGCCATGCTCTTTTGGCGGGAATAACCACAGCAGGCTTTCTGGTGCTGGCGGTTTCGGCTTGGAAGCTTCTGAATGACAGGGAATCCCGTCAGGCCTTTGAGATGTCCCTGAAGGCAGCCGTGGTCTACACTATGGTAGGACTGCTGGGAGTCATGGGCGTGGGGCATTTTCATACTCAGTATCTGGCTCAGGCCAATCCGATGAAGCTGTCCGCCATGGAGGCGCTGTGGGAAACGGAAAACCCTGCGCCGTTTACTGTCATGGCGGTTATCAATGAGGAGGAACACAAAAATGACGCGGCCATCGAGATACCGGCCCTGTTCTCCTTTATGCTGTATAACAGGCCGGAGGGCGAGGTAAAAGGCATGAATGACCTGCAGCAGGAGCTGATGGCAAAGTACGGTGAGGGCAACTACTATCCTGATGTAACGGGCCTGTTTTTCAGCTTCCGCATCATGCTTGCCGCCGGTGGACTGATGATGGCAATGACCGCGCTTTTGGGCTTTTTGGCGTGGCAAAGGAAGCTGCTGGACTTCCCGATTGTGCTGAAGGCGGTTCAGGTGCTGGTGGTTCTGCCGTTTATTGCCAATACCGTGGGCTGGTATATTGCTGAGGCAGGTCGTCAGCCGTGGATTGTGGTGGGACTGCAGAAAACGGCCTCCGCCGTGTCACCGAACCTGACAGCCGGTGAGGTGGGGCTGACTATTGCGGGCTTTACTATCGTGTATCTTGTGCTTATTGCTGTGGCAGTGGGAATCGGCTTCCGCCATGTGTATAACACGAAAATTGCAGATGAACAACATTGAGGAAAGGAGTGGCAGATAATGGAAATGGATTTGAATACTATTTGGTTTGTGCTGATAGGTGTATTGTTTGCCGGTTTCTTTCTTTTGGAGGGCTTTGATTATGGCGTGGGCATCATATCGCCGCTGGTCAGCAGTGATGATATGGAGCGGCGCATGATGCTCAGGACGATTACGCCGGTGTGGGATGGCAACGAGGTGTGGATGCTGACCGCAGGAGGTGCTACCTTTGCGGCTTTTCCCCATGTGTATGCCACCATGTTCAGCGGCATGTACCTTGCCCTGTTTTTGATGCTGGTGGGGCTGATCCTCCGGGGCGTGGCCTTTGAGTTCCGCGACAAGCTGGAGGACTTGAAGTGGCGGCGCCTTTGGGATGGTGCCATCTTTATCGGCAGTGCCCTGCCTGCTTTCCTGTGGGGCGTGGCAGTGGCCAATCTGGTCAGCGGCATGAAGATTGATGCTGACATGATTTATGCGGGAACGTTCTTTGATTTGCTCACGCCGGGAACGATTATTGGCGGTGTGGCATTTTTGCTGGTCTTTGCCTTCCACGGTGCCGCTTATCTGAACATGCGGCTGGGCAGGTACAGCCTGCAGGAGAAAATCAAGCGTCTGGCCTTGAGGCTTGGTCTGCTGGCTGCCGTATTTTATCTGATGTTTGGCTACGGTATGTATTCCTGTACCGGTCTTTTATCCACCTGGGGGCCCTTGGCGATGATTGTACTGGCGGTGGTGGCTTTTGTGGCGGCAATGCTGATGATGAAGGCAGGCCTTTACAATTTTTCCTTTGCGGGAACTGCTGTGGCGGTGCTGTGTACTACTGCCGGCATCTTTGGGGGATTGTTTCCGAACATTCTGATTTCCTCGCTGAACCCGGCTTGGAGCCTGAACATCTATAATGCTTCGTCCACCCCTTATACCCTGTCGATTATGAGCATAGCGGCCCTGATTTTTGTGCCGGTGGTGCTGATTTATCAGGGTGTTACTTATTGGCATTTCAGGGGAACGATTACGGAGGCAGATTTGGAAGAAGGCTATTGATGAAGAAATTTTTGAGCTTTTCACTGCATAGAATAGCGAAAAAAGAGAGGGCGGCCATATTTTTGGCTGCCCTTTTTGAGAGTGTCTGTATTCTGCTGGCGGCCTTTTCGCTGGCCAGGCTGATAGATGGGCTGCCATCGGTGGCAGGGCAGTATGCGGCCTTGCTGGCGGCGGCTCTGGTGCTGCAGGCCGTGTCAGGAGCCTGGGAGCGGGAGCTGCTGGCAGACTGGTCGGGGCGTGTCAGGCTGGCGTACAGGCGGGAGCTGCATGGCATGCTGAGGCGGGCTGTCAGGCAGAATGGCAGTCAGGAGATTCATCAAAATAGCAGTCAGGAGGTTGATCCGGCTGGCAATCCGGGGATTAATCTGAACATCCGTCATGACATCAATGAGGCTCCGGGGCAGGAGGGGTGCTGTGACAGGCTGGCGGAGCTTTGCTGTGAGCATGTGGAGGCTCTGGATGAGTTTTTTCAGAAGGTGATTCCTCTGGCGGTGACAGGTGCAGTGCGCCTGCCGCTGTTTTTGGCCGTGTTTTTTTATCTGGATGCTGTCAGCGGGCTGATTGCGGTTGTGACCATGCCGGTGGCACCGGTGCTGCTGTACCTTTTGGGCAGGATGACGGCAAGGGCCAGCGCGGCCCAGTGGGACAGGCAGTCGGAGCTGAACAGCGGCTTCTATGAGCTGATGCAGGGCGTCGTGACGCTAAAGCTGTTCAGGCGTACTGAAGCGGCCCTGAGGGAAATGGAGGTGCTCAGCCAGAGCTACAGTGCGTCGTCACTGCAGGTCCTGCGCATAGCCTTTCTTTCGGCTTTTGCCGTGGAGCTCATTACGACGCTGGCTATTGCGGTGCTGGCAGTGGGCATAGGCCTGCGCATATTGAGCGGCAATCTGGATTTTTTCACCGGCTTTTTTGTTTTGCTGCTGGCACCGGAGTTTTTTATGCCCATACGCAGTGCCGGCATGGCTTTTCATGTGGTTATGGACACCAGGACCGCCCTTCTGGATATGGAGGCGGGCTTGGGGCAATATGGAAAGTCATGGGCAGGGCGGCATGCTGAATCGGCCGCAACGCAGGCTGACAGATTAATTGCGGCGCAGGCTGGTAATCTGGCTGTGACGCAGTCTGACAAATTACTTGCGGCACAGGATGATAACCTGGTTGTGGTGCAGGCTAGTAATTTGATTGTACATGACAAATTGTCTATGGCGCAGAATAGCAATTTGTTTGCGCATGATAAATTGTCTGTGGCGCAACGTAATAAATCTGCCGTCTCACAGTATAATAAGATGGATATGGAGCAATGCAGGGGAATTTTGCCTGAAACACCCGATGAGATTGTGGTGCCGTCCGGGAGCTTTGCCGTCATAACCGGCAGCAGCGGTGCTGGCAAGACGACCCTGCTGAAAAGAATGGCAGGTCTGCTGCCGTCCGGGGGCGCACGTTTTCTGGTGGCCGGCTACAGCCTTGAGAGCCTGCCTGACAGCCTGCGGCATCAGGTAATAGGCTATGTGCCCCAGGAGCCTCATGTCTATGCCGCATCCCTGCGGGACAATCTGCTGCTGGGCAGGAATTTTTCAGATGCCTGTCTGGAGGAAGTGCTGGCTTTGGCAGGACTTGATAGCTGGTACAGGTTGTCAGGAGGGCTGGACAGCCTGCTGGGAGATGGCGGTGCGGCCCTCAGCAACGGGCAGCGTCACAGGCTGGGACTGGCCAGGGCACTGCTCGGCAGGCCGCCTGTCCTGCTTCTGGATGAGGTGACGGCAGGGCTGGAGGAGCAGGAGGAAAGGAAGCTGCTGGACACCCTGCTGGGGGAGCTAGCGGGAACGACAATCCTGCTGGCAACCCACCGCCATCAGGCCATCAGGAGAGCCGCACAGGTTATTGAGGTGATACCATGATTTTGATGCAGCTTTCGGCCATGGGGCTTAGTTTTTTGTCGGCAGTATCCTCTGTTGCCCTGCTGGGGGTGTCAGCCTATATCATTGCGGCGGCATCTTTGCAGCCGGAGCTATATACCCTTGCCCTGCCTATTACAGTGGTAAGGGCCTGCGGCATCCTGCGGGCTGTGCTTCGCTATGGGGAAAGATATGTGGGGCATAATGCGGCCTTTGCCTTTGCAGGGCGGGTCAATCAGGCGCTTTTTGGCTATCTGGCAAGGGTGCTGCCTTTGCGCCTCGCCAGCGCGGGGGAAAATCAGGGCATGTTCGTAGAAAGGCTGAATAACGAGGCCGGGGAGCGGAGGAATCTCTATCTGCGGGGCATAACGCCGCTGGTGGTCAATTTTCTGCTGTCCCTGACCGCAGGCGGGGCCCTGTATCTGTCGGACGGCTTTGGCGGCTGGTGGGCGGCCCTGCCGACGGCGTGCTGCATTTTAGTGGTACTGATTTCTTATGCAGGCGAAAAAAGGCAGGCTGATATCATGCTGCAACGTGGAGGCTACCGCCGTCAGCTTTTAGATATGCAGGCCGGTATGCCGGAGCTTCTGGTGACAGGGGCGGCGGACTGGGCGGCAGGGCGGCTTGACATGGCGGCGGCGCAGCTGATGGAAGCTGACCGGCGCCGGGGACGGTGCCGCACCCTCACGGAGCTGGCAGTGCGCCTTTGCCTGGTGGTGACTTTCTGCGCGCTTTTCGTCAGGCTGCTGCAGGCTGGCAGTGCCGGTGCAATTTGTTTCATAGAAACAGCGGTTATGGCTGTTTCACTGCAGGCGGTGCTGGCGGAGTTTGCCACCCTTGAGGAAGCCGTAAAAGCGCTGTTGTCAGCAGGAAAAATAAAAAGTTTGGAAAAAGGGGAAAACAGTGTTCAAAGAGGGGAAAAAAGTAGTATAATGGAAGATAATAAGGTCGGACTGGAGGCTGAGCATATAGTTTTTTCTTACGACAGAAAAAATCTTGTGCTGGACAATCTTTCTTTCGTTGTTTATAAAGGTGAAAAAGCAGCTGTACTCGGTGACAGCGGTAGCGGCAAGACGACGCTTTTCAACCTTGTGCTGGGGATGTGGCAGCCGGACGGCGGCTGTTTCAGGGGAGAACTTTCGCAGAACGGGGTCGCGGTGAGTGCTGTTACACAGGCTGTATATATCTTTGATGCAACTATAGGGGAGTTGTTTCAGAGGCTTTGTCCCTGCGCCACGCAGGCACAGCTCTGGCATGCGCTGGAGCTGGCCAGGCTGGACGAGGTTGTCAGGTCAAAGCCGGAGGGGCTTTCTTGCAGGCTGGGAAAAAATGCCTGCCGTCTGTCCGGGGGAGAGAGGCAGCGATTGCTGACGGCCCTGGCGGCTGCCCGCGCCATGAGTGAGGATACTCCGTTGCTTCTTTTGGACGAACCGACCTGCGGTCTTGACAGGCAGACTGCTTCCTGTATGATGGCGTCACTGCTGGCGGCATTCGCAGACAGGACAATGCTTGTCATCACCCATGATGAGTATGTCGCAGAAATGTTCGAGAAGAGGATCCTGCTGTAGGTGTAAGGAGGTATTGTACGTCAGGACGTGTATGTAAGGTGTAGGTGTTCAAAAGTTTGTACTTGTTTTGGACAAAGGGGTTAATGAAATGGCTAGAAAAATAAAAAAAAACAAATTAGATGAAATGCGCGAAATGAGTGACCATGCAACGGTTATCCGCGGGCGCATCATGAACAGCGCCAAGGAGCTGCTGTCCAAGGAGGGATATAGCAAGACAACCATAAGGAAGATTGTGGAACATTCCGGCGTGCTGACCGGCAGCATATATTATTTTTTCAAGAACAAGGAAGATATCTTCCGGGCGATACTGCTGGAGCTGGTACGGGACTGTATCAACAAGATAAATCTTCACTGCCGGGATGAATCGCCCCTGTTCAAATATGCTGCTGTCTGTCAGGTGGAGCTGAAGGTGCTGGCCGAATACAAGATTGTGCGTGAAACCTATATGGAGGGGTACAATTCCAGTATTATCTTTGAGGGCATGATAGCCCAGTTCGTGGAGATGGCCAGAAGCCTGTTCAACGGCACGATGTACGCCTGTCCCGATGAAAAATACTATGAGAATACCCTGATGGTCAAGGGGGCCATGCATGCCTGCCTGTCAGAAATGTTTTTCCGGCGGGAAATCAGGGTGGATGTTACAAGGAGGAACCTGCTCCGCCTGGCCCTGGGGGTGTTCGGGGCTGAAAGGGAGGAAATCGAGGCCATAGTGGGCCGGATAAGTGAGATGGACGACGTTTGGGACGAGATAGGAAGAGAGCTGGTAGAGCATCCTATCGCAAAATGACGGGGGATGTTGAGATATGCTGTTTTTTACCAATGATTATGGAGAGGGAATGCATCCCCTGGTGCTGAAGGCGCTGACCAGTACCAACATGGAGCAGCTGCCCGGCTACGGTACGGACAGGTATTGCCAGGAGGCGGCGGAAAAAATCAAGGCGGCGGCCGGATGCCCGGGGGGAGAGGTTTTCTTTCTGACGGGCGGAACCCAGACCAATCAGATTGTCATTGACACCATGCTGCATCCCTATGAAGCGGTGATTGCCGCGGATACGGGGCATGTGAGCCTGCATGAAGCGGGCGCTGTCGAGTACAGCGGGCACAAGGTCATCACCCTGCCGGGACGGAACGGCAAGCTGAAGGCATCTGATGTGGCCGGATACCTGCGGAGCTTTGCGGCAGATGCCAACAGTGAGCATATGCCGCAGCCGGGGATGGTGTACATATCCCATCCTACGGAGTATGGCACTATCTACAGCAGGGCCGAGCTGGAGGCGCTCAGCTATACCTGTCATGCCTACGGCCTCAAGCTGTTTGTGGATGGCGCCAGGCTGGGCTACGGCCTGATGTGCGATGCATCGGATATGGAGCTATCGGATATCGCCGCCATGGCGGATGTTTTTTACATAGGCGGCACCAAGGCCGGAGCTATCTGTGGCGAGGCGGTGGTCTTTCCGCGGGGCGGCCTGCCAAAGCATTTTATCACCTCGGTAAAGCAGCATGGCGGCCTTTTGGCGAAGGGGCGGCTACTGGGCGTGCAGTTTGCGGCGCTTTTTACCGACAATCTCTACTTTCAGCTCTGCCGGCATGCGGTGGAGATGGCGGCCCAGATTCGGGAGGATTTGTGTGAAAAGGGCTACCGGCTGTACGTGGATTCTCCGACCAACCAGATTTTTGTGGTCTGGCCTGACAGCGCCCTGCCGGAGCTGTCCAAGGTAGTGGCGTACAGCTACTGGGAGAAGTTTGACAAGGCAAATACAGTTATCCGCCTGGCTACGAGCTGGGCCACCACCCAGAAGGCTGTAGATAAGCTGAAAAAAATATTATAGAGTGCAGTAAAAGCCTAAAAATGTTTGCAGAATGTAAATCCCTTTTGTGTTATGGCAGGTGGTGTATGCCTGCCATAGACAGAGGGGAATTTTTTTGTTGCAAAACAGCATGCAAAATAATTTCAAAAGACGCAGAAAACGCTTGCAAAATTTCAGAAAAAGTTCTATAATTGCTTTGCAACAGGGCGGTGTTAAAATAAAAACACCCGATTATGGCGGTGTTTACAGCCGTTGCATAAAAATGAAATTTTATTCTGGCTTTAGCTTGAATATAGTAAAGGACATTTGATAAAATACCTAAAGATATATCAAATTTTGACTTTTGTACAAGAATGGTATTTACAATAGTTCAGAAATCGGTTATAATGTCCATGGTAGGTGAGATGACAAGACAGTTAGGATAGGAGGGTTGAGCAACCATGATGATTGAATCCTTTATGAGCATTGAAGGGGCCAGCATGCTGGCCGCAGACAAGTCCTTTATGAGCTTTATCGAGGAGGATGCGCGAGTTACATCCTGTTCCGATATTGAGGCCAGCGATTGCTTTATTACAGTGGAGTGTAGCAACGTGGCCGATCTGGAGGCATTTACCAACGAGCTGAAGCAGAAGTGTGATATTCTGGCCGTCAGCCACAACGTTATGCTGAAGCCTGTTACCGGCGTGGCATAATGATGTCTATTTTTTCTCATTCCGGTGTCACGGTATAGCGCGGCACCATGTCAAAGCACTTTTTACCCCTGTGTTTTGAGCATAATTAACCCCCGCAGGGATTGCCAGGTTTGGCAGTCCCCGCGGGGGTCTTTTTTTATATAACTCCTATCCAGCTCCAGTAGGTGACCGACATGAGCATGATTACAGCAAAGGCGATAATCGTCAGCGGTATACCGGTCTTGACAAAGGTGCGTGCCTCAAATGTCTCTGTGCTGAATGCTACCATGTTCTGCGGTGCGTTGACCGGCAGGATGAAGCCGAAGCACATTACATACTGCAGTATCATCGTCATGCCTACCACGTTGAGCGGAGCGTGCTCGGAGGCGCCCTGCAGTACGGAGATGATGATAGGTATCATGGCCGAGGACAGGGCCGTGGCACTGGCAAAGCCCAGATGGATGAGTATCAGGAACAGGGACATGATGCCGATGATGGCCACCGCGCTCATGGTGTACAGTCCGAAGCTGTCCACGATAACGTGGGCAATCCAGGTGGCTGCTTTGGTGGACAGAATGGCGGAGCCCAGGCTGATGCCTACGCCGAACATGACCAGGGTGCCCCAGCCAATGCGATTCTGGGCTTCCTTCCAGTCCATGATGCCGATGCCGGGCAGCATCATCAGGGTGACGGCCGCCAAGGTGGTGGTGGAGGTGTCAAAGCTGTGGAGAACCTTTTCCGTAGACCACAGGCAGAGCAGAATGACGGAGAGCGCCATGAGCTTTTTCTCGCTGGCGGTCATCGGCCCCAGGTCTCTCAGCGCCTGTTCCACCGTTTCCCTGCCGCCGGGGATTTCCTTCATCTCAGGCGGTACCAGCTTCAGCAGCAGGAAGTAGAGGACGACGCTCATGATGACGGCAAAGGGAGCCGCGGCAATGAACCAGTCCAGCCAGCTGATGGTGGTGCCCAGCTGCTTTTCGATAAAGCCCAGGGCCACCATGTTCTGGGCGGCAGCGGTCTTGATGCCTACGTTCCAGATGCTGTCCGCCTGGGCGATGGCAATCATCATGACGGCGGAAAAACGGCTTTTTAGCGGAACGCCAAAGGCGGAGATGATGCCCATGACGATAGGCACCATGCAGGACACACGGGCTGTCGTGCTGGGCACGAAAAAGCTCAGGATAAAACCTACCAGAATCACACCGGCCAGAATCCTGTTGGTTCTGGCGCCTATCTTGGACAGCACGAACAGGGCGATACGCTTGTCCAGCCCTGTCTTCATCATGGCCGCCGCAATAAAGAGAGCCGCGCCCACCAGGGCGAGAGCAGTGCTGGAAAAACCGCTCAGGGCCAGCTTTAGCGCGCCGGAGGTGCCCAGCATCTTTGTCGGGTTGATCATGTCCGGGGCTGTGCCCAGCAAAAAGGCCATCAGTGTCATGATGATGGAGGCGGATACCGGATAGGATACCGACTCGGACA
>NZ_JBJDWZ010000151.1:0-1735 GCF_051866355.1 Anaerovibrio sp.
TTATCTTCTCGTGAGGATAGTGGAAAGATAATTCAGCTTTCTGCCCTTTTCCCCTGAAATATCCCGGATAATAACCTCATCGTCAAGACCACAGCGGCTTGCCAGCACTGCCTGCTTCGCCAGGCCTTCCTCCGCAAGCATGTCAATAACGGCATCCGAGTTCTTGTACACCTTCATCAGCACAGCATTGTCGCAGGTTCTGAGGGCCGCCCGCACCTTGTCCTCCGGCATGTTGGCAGGAACGATGCTCAAAATGCTGTCCCCCTCCACAATCGGGGTATTGGTGGCACTGCCGATGGCACAGAATGCCGGAATCCCCGGAATCGTTTCAATCTCCACCGGCTCATGCTGCAACAGCCGGAATACGTAGATGTAGGTGCTGTAAAACATCGGATCTCCCAGCGTCAAAAAGCCTACATTCTTCCCGGCCTGCAAAAGTTCCAGAATCTCCTGCTTATTGCTCTGCCATGCAGTATCATCCTCCGCAAACCCCACCGTCATAGGAAACACCTGATACACGATTTCCGTTTCAGGCTTTATATACTGGCTGGCAATATTCAGCGCCACACTGCCATCCTTCTTTTCAGTCTTAGGGGCAATAATCACGTCCAGCTGCTTGATTGCATTGATGGCCTTGACCGTTAAAAGCTCCGGATCCCCCGGCCCTACACCAATACCAAATAACTTTCCTGCCATAGAAAAACTTCATTCCTTTCTGCACTACACGCAACAAATACAACAAGCGCCGCAAAGATTACTGCTCATACATTTCTTTTTTTGCATCTCTAAAACGGATGCTTTTTATTTATATTTTATAAATTAATGGCTATAATTCTTTCAGATACCGCCCCAGTGCATCCTTCCACTCCGGCAACGGCACAAAGCCGTTTTCTGCCAGCTTGCCGGTAGCCAGCCTGCTGTTAAAGGGACGTGCCGCCCTGCTGCCACCATATTCCTCGGTGGTAACCGGAATGACCTTCGTCGCATAGCCGGCCTGACGGAAAATCTCGCAGGCGAAATCATACCAGCTGATATAATCCCCCTCGTTGGTGGCGTTATAGAAGCCGTATTTTTCCGTTTCAATCATATCCACCAGCAGCCTCGACAAATCCAGCGTATAGGTCGGACGGCCAATCTGGTCATTGACCACCCGCAGCTCAGGGTATTTTTTGCCCACATTCAGCATGGTTTTGATGAAATTACTGCCGTTTTTGCCAAATACCCAGGAAATGCGCACCACGAAGAACTTCTCCAGGCACTCCTTCACCACCAGCTCACCCATCAGCTTGCCGAAGCCGTACACATTCAACGGGTCATAGTCCTGACAGTCAGCTGACCACGGCTCGGTTCCCTGCCCGGCAAAGACATAATCCGTGGAGATATACATCAGCTTGCAGTGAATATAATTGCAGGCATCCACAATATTGCTGGTGCCGTTGCCATTGACATCCAGTGCCTTCGCCTTGTTCGCCTCATCCTCGGCTCCGTCCACATCCGTCCAGGCCGCACAGTGAATAACCGCATCCGGCTGCAGGTCAAAGATAATCTCCCTCACCCTTGTCCTGTCCAGAATATCCAGCTGACAATAAGGCGCACTGCATACGGCACTGCCATCCTGCACGCCGCTGTACTCCTCGGACAAGCCCGAACCGATTGCCTCATGTCCCCTTGCCATCAGCTCATTGACCACATCATGCCCCAGCTGGCCGTTGACACCCGTAACAAAAACCTTCAT
>NZ_JBJDWZ010000152.1:0-9567 GCF_051866355.1 Anaerovibrio sp.
AAGCTCATGGTGTGGGGTTGTAGCACAATCCATATGACATAGAGAAAAAGTGGAGCTGGTTGTGACAAAGGAGAGCGGTTTATGACACTGGAAAAAGCCAGAGCGCATTTTTATCGTGATAAATATGCGGTGGAGCTGACAGGAGTAGTGATTGATGAGGTTGGTCACAGATGTGCCAAATGCCATCTGGATATTGATGAGAGGCATTATGCGGCCCACCATCATGTTATGGGCGGCGTAGTGTATACGCTGGCAGATTTTGCCTTTGCGGTGGCGGCCAATCATGAGGGGAATTTTACCGTAACGGTCAGCAGTAACATCATCTACATGGATCAGCCACGAGATAACAGGCTGAATGCCAATTGCTATTGCATCAAGGCCGGCAGGAAAATGAGCTATTTTGAGGTAGAAATCACAGATGGGGGCGGACGCCCGGTGGCTTCCGTCACGACGACAGGCATGCATCTGTCAGAAGAAAAGATATAAGGCTTTGGCAACTTTTTGAACAGGGGGAATTCACATGGCAATCAGGAAAATCGGTTTTATCGGCACAGGTGTTATGGGCAGCAGCATGGCAAGGCATCTGCAGAATGCCGGTTATGAGCTGTCCGTCTATACCAGAACCAGGGCCAAGGCACAGCCGTTGCTGGACAGCGGGATGAAGTGGTGCGATACGCCGGCGGCTCTGGCGGGGGATGCGGATGTGGTAATCTCCATGGTAGGTTATCCACGGGATGTAGAGGAAGTATATCTGGGAGAGAACGGCGTGCTGTCCACCAAGCAGGGCGGCTTCGTTGTGGACATGACCACCTCCAGCCCGAAGCTGGCGAGGAGGATATATGAGGCGGCCAGGGAGAAGGGGATTGCCTCTGTGGATGCGCCGGTATCCGGCGGTGATCTGGGGGCGCGCAATGCTTCCCTTGCCATTATGGCCGGCGGTGATGAAACGGCCTTTAATGAGCTTTTGCCTGTGTTCAGGGCCATGGGCAAAACCATCAATTACTTCGGTGCGGCCGGTTCCGGCCAGTATACGAAGATGGCCAATCAGATTGCTATTGCCGCAGGCATGCTGGGGGTGGCGGAGGCTTTGGCCTATGCGCAGAAAATGGGGCTGGACGCCATGAAGGTGCTGGAAACCATTGAGACAGGTGCGGCCGGTTCATGGTCGCTGTCCAATCTGGGCCGCCGCATGCTGAAGGGTGATGACCAGCCGGGCTTTTACATAAAGCACTTCCTGAAGGACATGCGTATTGCCATTGAGTCGGCGGAAGAAGCAGGGCTGGAACTGCCGGGGCTGAACAAGGCCAGGGAGCTTTATGACCAGCTGGCCGGGCGTGGCATGGAGGACAAGGGCACACAGGCCATTATCCACTGGTATCTGGGCTAAAAACAAAACAGGGATGACTGCATGGCTTACCATCTGGCAGTGCATGCGGCATCCCTGTTTTTTTGTGGCACGGTCGGCTGATAAGGCCGGCCGCGCCGGGAATAGGGTTAATTGATGAGATTCAAAAGGTTTTCGTAATTTATCTCGTTTAATTTTGTGGCGAAAGTTTTCAATTCTTTCAAGGAACGCTTGGAAGGCGTGGTTTCGTAGACCTGCAGCCGGTTCTTGACAAACTGCGTGTCGATATTGCCGGTGCGGAAATAATCATCCTCCAGAATCCGCTGGTGCAGGGCGATGGTGGTTTTGACCCCTTCCACCTGAAATTCCTTCAACGCCCTTGCCATAATTTTGATGGCATCACCGCGGGTACGCCCTCTGGTGATAATTTTGGCAATCAGGGAATCGTAGTACGGCTCAATGGATAAATCCGAGGTAAAGCCGCTGTCAAAGCGTACCCGCGGGCCGCCAGGCTCATGCCATTTGGTGATTTTTCCCGGCGACGGCATAAAGTTTTTGTCGGGGTCCTCGGCGTTGATGCGGCACTCAATAGCATGCCCCTGAAAGCTGACGTCCTGCTGGGAGATTTCCAGCGGTTCCCCTGCCGCAATCTTTATCTGGGTCCGCACCAGGTCAATGCCGGTAACAGCTTCCGTGATGCCGTGCTCCACTTGAATGCGCGGATTGATTTCCATGAAATAGAATTGGTTGTTGGACAAATCCAGCAGGAATTCCACGGTGCCTATGTTGGTATAGTGCACGCTTTTGGCGGCCTTGACAGCTAAAAGGCCCACCTCCTTACGCATGGCATCCGTGAGGGCGATGGACGGCGATTCCTCCAAAAGCTTCTGGTTGCGCCTCTGCAGGGAGCATTCACGCTCTCCCAGATGGATGATGGAGCCGTAGTTGTCGGCTACAATCTGCACCTCGATGTGGCGTGACCGCTCGATGTAATGCTCAAAATAAAACTTTGTCGTCTTCACGTCAACCACGTTGAGGATATCCGTAAGCTCCTTGGCGTTGTGGGCCACGAACATGCCCTTGCCGCCGCCTCCGGAAACAGGTTTCAGGATGACGGGGTAGCCGACGGCCTTGGCGGCTTCCATAGCCATCTCGTTGCTGGTCAGGGGGTCACTGCCCTTGGCCATAGGGATGCCGGATGGCTCCATGGCGGCGCGGGCCACATCCTTGTCACCTACCTGCCGGATGGTGACTGCCAGCGGCCCTATCCATGTCAGCCCTGCCTTGGTGACCATATCGGCAAAATCGGCATTCTCTGAGAGAAAACCATAGCCGGGATGAATGGCATCGGCGCCTGTTTCCCTGGCCGCGGCCAGGATAGCATTCATGTTCAGGTAGCTTTCCACAGCATCTGCCGGGCCGATGTTAAAGGAAAAGTCAGCAAGCTGGACGTGCAGGGCGTTGGCATCGGCATCAGAGTACACGGCAACGGTTTCGATATCCAGCTCCTGACAGGCGCGGATGATGCGCACGGCAATCTCGCCGCGGTTGGCAATAAGAATTCGCTTAAACATAGACGGTTCCCTCCTCAGATTTTATCAGCAATAATTTGTATAACAAATTCGCGATAGGTTTATTTTACTACTTATTATAGACAAAAGCAATAATATAATAGAAGCACAGCATAGTAATTTTAAATAATCCGACACTGTTATTATAATGCTCATAAATGATAACAATATGAATGAAATCCACGGCAGGCAAGGTACTCAATATTCTGCGAAATATTATACAAAACAACTTTCATGGGGTATAATAATGGGGATATGGAAAACACGGGAGGATGAGTTTTTTATATTCAAGGAGGTTTTTTATGGCAAGGGAGAATTTGAACTGGGCTGTGCTGGGCACAGGCGTAATCGCCAATCAGATGGCCGAGGCACTGCAGAAGATGGGCAAGAACCTGTATGCTGTCGGCAACAGGACCCACCAGAAGGCCGTGGCTTTTGCGGAAAAATACGGCGTGCAGAAGGTCTATGACCGGATTGACGACATGTTTACGGATGAGGCGGTGGACATTATCTATATCACCAGCCCGCACAACACCCACTACGGCTTTATGAAAAAGGCACTGGCCCACGGTAAGCATCTTTTTGTGGAGAAGTCGATTACCCTGAACAGCCGTGAGCTGGACGAGATGATTGAGCTGGCGGGGGAGAAGAAGCTGGTGCTGGCGGAGGCCATGACCATCTGGCACATGCCGCTTTACAAGAAGCTGTGGGAGATTGTCAGGAGCGGCCGCCTGGGCAGGGTACAGCTGATTACCATGAATTTTGGCAGTTTCAAGGAATACAACATGAAAAACCGCTTTTTCAACATGGAGCTGGCCGGTGGTGCCATGCTGGATATCGGCGTGTACGCCCTGTCCATCGTCAGGAGCTTTATGGATGAGAGGCCGGAGGATATTGTCAGCCAGTGGCAGGCTTCGCCGACAGGCTCTGACGAGATGGCCACCATGCTGCTGAAGAACGGACGGGGACAGATGGCTACGGTGGCGCTGTCCATGCACTCCAAGCAGCCTAAGCGCGCCATGATTAGCTGTGAAAAGGGATATATCGAGATTATGGAATACCCTCGTGCTGACAAGGCGGTTATTGTGGATGCGGAAACAGGGCAGGTGACGCCTGTGGAGGCAGGGGAAACTGCCAATGCCCTGTATTATGAGATGCTGGACATGGAGGAAGCCGTCAGGAGCGGGGATGCCTCCTGCATGCAGCTGGCATATTCCCGCGATGTCATGGAGATTATGACGCGCATGAGAAAGTCATGGAACATGAAGTATCCCGGCGAGGAATGGTAAGCTCGGCCATATTGACGGCTGAAACAAAATAAAACAAAAAGGACATGGCGCAGACTGCATTTTTGCAGTACATGCTTCATGTCCTTTGCTTTATCCGGAATAGTTTTCCCGCAGCAGGGAGATTTCCTGCCGGTATCCGTCATTGTCGTTTGGTGTTTCCAGAATGAAGGGCAGTTTTTTCAGCAGAGGGTGATTGGTGATGCGGATGATGGCATCCAGCCCCAGACTGCCCGCGCCGATTCTGGCGTGGCGGTCCTTGTGGGAATTGAAGGGGGTCAGGCTGTCATTAAGATGAACGGCCTTCAGCCGGTCAAGGCCGATAACCTCGTCAAACTCTGCCAATACGCCGTCCAGATTGTTGACAATATCGTAGCCTGCGCTGTAAACGTGGCAGGTATCGAGGCAGACACCCAGATGGCTGTCAAGCTCCGTGCGATCGATGATTGCCCTCAGCTCCTGAAAGCTGTGTCCCACTTCCGTGCCCTTGCCGGACATGGTTTCCAGCAGTACGGTTGTAGTCTGCTCCGGCCGCAATACCTGATTGAGAAGACCGGCGATAAGCTCGATGCCCGCTTCGGAACCCTGCCCTACATGGGAGCCGGGATGAAAATTGTAGTAGTTGCCGGGAGTGTATTCCAGCCGCTTCAAATCATCTGTCATGGCGGAGAGGGCAAATTCCCGGACATTTTCCTTGAGGGCGCAGGGATTGAGAGTATAGGGGGCATGGGCCACCAGCCTGCCGATATGGTTTTCCTCCTTGTATTTCAGAAAGGCGGCAACATCATCGGGATTGATGTCCCTGGCCTTGCCGCCTCTGGGATTGCGGGTAAAAAAGGCGAAGACATTGCCGCCCAGTGAAACTTCCTCCCTGCCCATGGCCAGATAGCCTTTGGAAGAGGATACATGATTGCCGATATTTAACATAAAGCTCACCTCGGCCTAATCATACCACATTTGTGTTGCCATGAAAAAATTATTTTGTTTTTTTGCCTGTATGATGTAAAATAAACTATATCTGACTATTTTTAGGAGAGATATTGACTGCAGGCGGCTTTCCCCGCGAAGGCGGCAGGCAGGGCAATACATGGAAATCAGAGTGAGCGGCGATGGCACAATATACTACGGAGGCTATCATCATCGGTATAAAAAACTGGGGTGAGGCAGACAAAATCATAACACTTCTGTCCCCGGAAAGGGGACGCATCAAGGCTGTGGCCTTCGGGTGCCGCAGGCCGAAAAGCCCGCTGGCAGGCTCGTTGCAGATGTTCAACCAGGTCGAGGTACAGGTCAGGGAAGGGGACAGGCTGGATACGATAAGGGGCTGTTCGCTGATACGTGGCTATCGGGTGATGAGCACGGATTTTACGGCGATGGCCTATGGCGCCTTTGTGGCGGAAACAGCCAGCCGGCTGGCCATTGAGAATTTTCCCCAGCAGGACATGTACAACCGCCTTCTGGAGATATTTGCGGCCTTCGGCGGCCGCAATCCGCGGGTGGCGGCACTGGCGGCGGCCTATCAGCTTTTGGAATACTCCGGTATGCAGATGAGCTACCGGTATTGTGCCGAGTGCAATCATGAGCTGGCCGAGGACGGGTATTTTTCCTTTGACCTGGGCGGCGCCTTGTGCGAAAGGTGCGGTGCAGAAAGGATGCGTGAGCCGGGAGGGTATCATGTGCTTGGCTATGGCAGTGAGGTCAGGGAGTTTATTTTGCAGCTTCTGGAGCTGGACTGGCAGAGCAAGCCGTCCTTTACGGTCAGCGGCAGGACGCTGGTGGCGGCAGAGGCATTGCTGCTGGGGTATCTGCATCACATATTTGAAAGGCCGCTAAAATCGCTGGATTTTATCAGACAGATTGGCTGAAGCGGGTCGGGTGCAGTCCGGCTGTAATAAATTTGGCAGAGAGATTTTAATTTTATTTTTATAGAAACGAGGGTGCGTTATTGCAAAAGGCAGCAGAGGAAATTATTGAATTTCAGGACAGGCAGGAGGCCCAGGCGCTTTTGGGCGAGCGTGATGAGTTTGTACGGGTGCTGATGGAGAACTTTGACGCCAGGTTTATCAGCCGGGGGGAGACCATCTCCATCAGCGGCGAGGCCGGCGAGGTGGAGCAGGCGGCGAAGATTATGCGTGAGCTGCAGTATCTCTACCGGCAGGGAACGGCCATTACCATGCACGAGGTACGGTATAGTGTGGGGCTGATGAAGGGCGGCAGGGGCGAGGCCCTGCACAATCTTTTCAGTGACACCATTCTCGTCACCTCCCGCGGCCGCCATGTCCGCCCCAAGACACTGGGGCAGAGGATATATGTGGATGCCATCAGGCACAACTTTATTACCTTCGGCGTAGGGCCTGCCGGCACGGGCAAGACCTATCTGGCAGTGGTGCTGGCCTGTGCGGCGCTCAGGAATCGCGAGGTGGAAAAGCTGATTCTCACCCGGCCGGCGGTGGAGGCCGGTGAGAAGCTGGGTTTTTTGCCGGGCGATTTGCAGGAGAAGGTGGATCCTTATCTGCGGCCTTTGTATGATGCCCTGCAGGATATTCTGGGGCAGGATGTTTTTCAGAAGCTGATGCTGAAAGGCGTTATCGAGGTTGCTCCCCTTGCCTATATGCGTGGCAGGACGCTGGAAAATGCCTTTGTCATTCTGGACGAGGCGCAGAATACCACGGACAAGCAGATGAAGATGTTCCTTACCCGCCTGGGCTTCGGCTCAAGGATGGTGGTGACAGGCGATCCGGGGCAGATTGACCTGCCGAGGGGTGTTACCTCCGGTCTGGTGGAGGCGGCGACAATCCTTGACGGGGTAAAGGGCATCGGCATTGTGCGCATGGAGCCGATGGATGTTATCCGCCATGATGTGGTAACGAGGATTGTAGAAGCCTATGCGGCCTACGAAAAGAAATTGCAGAATGTGCAAAAGCTGCAGGATGGCAAGTCTGGTCGGGCGGAAGGCAGATAGCGGCAGGCTGAAAAGCTGGAAAGCAATAAGGTCGGGCATAGTTATTTTTGATTAAAGGAGATTTTAATGGAGATTATCATCGGGCGGGAGCCTGAGAATTTGCAGCTGCCGGCGGAGATGGGCAGTCTGGAGGAATTGGAAAATATTGTCAGGAAGGCGGTAGAAATTACCGGCCCCCTGTATGATGTGGAGAGCAGTGAGGTCAGCGTAACCCTGACCAACGATGAGCATATACACAGGCTCAATCTTGAGTACCGGGGGCTGGACAGGCCGACGGATGTGCTGTCCTTTGCCTTTGTGGACAGCGAGGAGCCGGAGATTGAGGACGGCCCGGAGCTTGAGGTACTGGGTGATATCATTATTTCGTTGGAGCGCGCCTGGGCGCAGGCCCAGGAATATGGCCACAGCATGGAGAGGGAGCTGTCCTTCCTGACCGTGCACGGCATGCTGCATCTTTTGGGCTATGACCACATGGAAGAAGAAGAGCGCATGGAGATGGAGGAGGAGCAACGGTACATCATGGGCAAGCTGGGAATTTCCCGTGACGGCAAGGGCATGGTTTTGCCTCTGGCGCAGGAGGCCCAGATTACCGTGAACAAGGCTGCCATGGGCAAGGACAGGGAAATAGGGCCGGGAGAGCTGTCGCCGGAGCCAAAGTTCAAAATCGACCCGAAGACGCACAAATCCGGCTTTGTGGCAGTCATCGGCCGCCCGAATGTGGGCAAGTCCACCTTGATTAACAGCCTGATAGGCCAGAAGATTGCCATTATGTCCGACAAGCCACAGACCACCCGCACCCGTATTATGTGCGTGCTTACCCAGCAGGATGTGCAGATGGTGTTCCTTGATACGCCGGGCATTCACAAGCCGAAGCACAAGCTGGGGGAATACATGGTGCGCGCCGCCGAGGGAACCCTCAAGGAAGTGGACGCCGTTATTTTCGTGGTAGATGCCACGGAGAAATTCGGACCAGGTGAGCAGTATATCCTTGAGCGCCTGCAGGCAACCAGCAAGCCCGTGATTCTGGCTATCAACAAGCTCGATTTGCTGGAGGACAAGGAGCAGCTGCTGCCGATTATCACCAGCTACAACGGCAGGTACAATTTTGCGGCTACTGTGCCGATTTCCGCCAAGGAGGAAAACAATCTTGACGGTCTGCTGGAAGAGATAAAGAAATATCTGCCCAAGGGGCCGCAGTATTATCCGGAGGACATGGTGACCGACCAGCCGGAAAGGCTGATTGTGGCGGAGCTTATCCGTGAGAAGGCTCTTTTGCAGACGAGAGAGGAGATTCCTCACGCCATCGCTGTGGATATCGAGGAAATGAAGCCGCGGGACAACGGGGATATGTATGTCAGGGCGACAATCTATGTGGAGCGTGAATCACAGAAGGGCATTGTCATCGGCAAGCGAGGTGCCCTGCTGAAGGAAATCGGTGCCCAGTCCAGAGCCGATATTCAGATGCTGCTGGGATGCAAGGTGTTCCTGGATCTGTGGGTGAAGGTCAAGAAGGACTGGCGCAACAGGGATAATATTCTCAGGGACTTCGGTTTTCAGGATTGATGGATAGCAAGATGGTTTTATTTGGGGAGATGTATGGCTATGGGAACCAATCTGCTGGAAGAGCAGTTTAACAGGGTGGCAGGGGAATATGATGCCAACAGGAAACGGTTTATACCATGCTTTGATGATTATTACGATGGAGCAACCAGATTTTTGCTGTCCAATATCAGGAAGCCGGCAAAGGTTCTTGACCTGGGAGCGGGAACGGGGCTTTTGACGTATCATTGGTACAAGTACAGTCCCGATACGGAGTATGTGCTGACGGATGTGGCAGAGGAAATGCTGGCGGTAGCACGGCAGAGATTTGCAGGTGTTGACAATGTATCCTATCTGGTGCAGGATTACACCAAAGAGCTTCCGGAGAAGGCTTTTGATGTGATAATGTCCGCCCTGTCCATACATCATCTGGAGGATAAGGCCAAGGAGAAGCTGTTTCGTGATATATATGCCGGACTTCCGGAGGGGGGACTGTTTGTCAATTATGACCAGTTCTGCGCCGATAGTCCGGGCATGAGCCGCTGGCTTGACAGCTATTGGGAGGGCCAGCTGGAAAAAAGCGGGCTCAGCAGCCATGACATTGAGCTGTGGCTGGAAAGGCGGAAGCTGGATAGGGAATGCTCCACGGAGGCGGAGCTGGCTATGCTGCGCCGCTGTGGCTTCCGTGATGTGCAGTGTGTCTACAGCTATCACAAGTTTTCCGTGCTGGTTGCCGTGAAGTAAAAATATGCTTTGGCAATATCTTTTCATGTTAGAGTTGTAATGGGGGTTATTGAAGGAAATTTCAGTTTTCGTAGTGCTTGATTGTTACTTCGAGCATATATTGAATATAGTTTGATATTT
>NZ_JBJDWZ010000153.1:0-1721 GCF_051866355.1 Anaerovibrio sp.
CACGCCGTTGCGCTTCACCAGCCGTTTCTCCTCGGATAAAAGTCCTTTGAAATATACTTCATCATAGCCACGATATGGCAACTCTTCATCTCCATCATGGCCAAAATGCATGTATTTTGCTCCCGGTTCTGCCACGTCAAGCCTGTTGAATATCTGCTGCTTGCCATCATCCACGCCAAGGATAACCAGAGGCACCTTGCAGCCTACATCCTTGCCCAGCTTGTACACCAGCGGTATGCCGGGGCGATTAGCATATCCCTTGATTGGGAATCTGCCCAAGCCTATGTTTTCGGCGCAGTAACTATAGACAAACTCCGTGTAGTGACCGCCTGAATCAATAAAAGTCCTGGCGATCTTCATGCCTATGCCGTTGCTGAAAGTGTAGATCCTGTCCAGTATGCCATTCAGCACCTGCCATGTAACGGCTTCATCAGGCTTGGATAGAATCATGCCCTTGACGATGCCCCAGCACTCTTCCCCAAAGCCCCAGCCGCACACTTCGTACTCCAGGCGGTTGTCCTGGGTATCCACGGCAGCTGTCAGCAGCAGTACGCCATCCGGCAGGGCGGCACCATACTGCTCCCGCCTTTTCATCAGCGGCAGTGCATCAATGGTGTTATCATTCAGTGAATAGGGCTCTCCGAATCTGGTATTGACTATAACCTTTTCCCTGTTGGCATCACCCCTGGCCTCCAGCCATTCCGTCATGATTTTCTGCCAGGACAGCCACGGACTGGTGAAAGCATTGAGCCAGAAAGAGCGTACTCCGTTTTTGATTGCCTCCGGGTTTTGCGGTACATATTTCTGAGGAAAAGCCTTGGTTTCCTGCTCGCTGAACTTGAATCCGCAGTCAGGGCAAACCCATTTCACATCGTTTACCACGATGATTTTGCGCTTTTTCTTGTCTTCGTGCTCGCTGTAGTCAGCCTCCATGTCCACATAGCGCAGTGCATGGTATTCGCCGCAGTTGGGGCACTGGTGCTGCCATTCCTCCTGGGTGCCAGCCAGGTATTCATCTGCAATCCTGCTTTCACCTTCATTGGTTGGCGTGGAGAATAGCCCCATGACGCGGTTCCAGAAGGTAGTCATACGCTTTTCTGCCAAGCCTACAGGGTCACCCTCGCCACCAGCTGACGCAGGGAACCTGTCTACCTCATCCGCCAGCAGGATGCGCACAGGCCTTGAGGCAAGACCGGCAGGGGAATTTGCCCCACACATAATCAGCCGTCCGCCCGGAAAAATCTTCGACAGGATGGTGTTGTTACCGTCCCTGGTCTTGGCTTCACCTTTGCCGTTCTTGCTCTTGATGTCATAAAACAGGCCGTTCAGCACCTTGGTATCCCTAATCATGGGAGCGATACGGGACTTGGAGAAGTCCTCTGCCATCTCTATGGTGGGCTGAATCATCATGATAGGGCATGGATCCAGATGGGCAAAGCGGCCAACGACATTAAGTATGATATCTGTCTTTCCGATCTGACTGGAACTCATGACGACAACCTTGCTTACGCCTGACTGGGTGAAGGCATCCATGATTTCCTGCTGGTATGGAGCGCGGGAGGTTTTCCACCGCCCAGGCTCTGCCGATATGCCGGCGGATAACATCCTGTAGCTGTCCGCCCAGACGCTGGTGGAGGTCTTCGGCTGCGGTTTCAGCCCCTTTTCAGATACATACGCCCACAGCTCATTCGCCGTTTTCAGCTTCTTCATTCTCCACCACC
>NZ_JBJDWZ010000154.1:0-9346 GCF_051866355.1 Anaerovibrio sp.
TCATTGGCAGCTACCTGGGCGGCAATCACGCTGAAAGCGCCCACGGACTGTACCTTGTCACCCAGTGCCGCCGCATCAGCCTTGGCCTGCTCGGCATGAACGGCATTAAGCTGCTGCTGCATGTCCTTGTTCTGTGCCAGCACATCGTCCACACGGGCCAGCACTTCGCCCTCATGGCATTTCAGCCTTGCCGCAGCCTCGGCAACGACCTTCATCTTGCCAAAGGCATAGTCAAGGGCCGCCTGTCCGGTGATGGCTTCAATACGGCGCACACCGGCTGCCACACCGGTTTCACTGATAATCTTGAACAGGCCAATCTGGCCTACATTGGTCACATGGGAACCGCCGCACAGCTCCATGGAGAAGCCAGGCACGCTGACAACCCGTACCACATCGCCGTACTTCTCCCCAAAGAGAGCCATGGCCCCCTTGCCGGTAGCCTCATCCTTGGACATGTGCTCAACCACCACATCGGTGCCCTTGAGGATTTCGCGGTTTACCAGCTCCTCCACATCAGCCAGCTGCTGGGCGGAAACAGGCTCAAAATTGGTAAAGTCAAAGCGCAGGCGGTCCGCATTGACGGAGGAACCTGCCTGATTTACCTGCTCGCCTACTACACGCTTCAAGGCGGCCTGCAGGAGATGGGTAGCGGTATGATTGCGGGCAGAAGCCAGCTTCACATTCTGGTCCACCTTGATTTCAACCTTGTCGCCAACCTTCAGCTGACCTTCCTCCACATAGCACTCATGATATACAGTGCCGTCAGGCAGCTTCTTGGCATTGACAGCCTGCACACGGCCGAACTCCGTAATGAGTACGCCCTTGTCGCCTACCTGTCCGCCGCCCTCTGCATAGAACGGGGTAACATCAAGGATAATGCCTGCCTCATCGCCATCCTGCAGCTCGTCAACCAGCGCGCCATCCTTCCAGATAGCCACAACTGCACCCTCGCGGGCAGACAGGTCAACTTTCAGGGCGGCGGTATCAATGCCCTGCAGATCAGGGATAGCATAACGCTCATTTTCCGCACGGGCAGCACGGGCGCGGTCACGCTGTGCCTGCATTTCCTTGTCAAAGGCTTCCTTGTCCAGCTCCATGCCGTTCTCGTGGAGAATTTCCTCGGTCAGCTCCCACGGGAAGCCGAAGGTATCGTACAGCTTGAAGCCCAGCTCGCCGGAAAGCACCGCGGAGCCTGCCGCCTTGGTATCAGCCATATAGCCGTCCAAAAGCTCAATGCCCTGCTCCAGCGTTGCGGAGAAGCGGTCTTCCTCCAGAGCGATAACCTTCTTGATGTATTCCTTCTTCTGGCCCAGAGCCTCGAAGTCGCTGGCACCCTCGTAAATATCGCAGACTGCGTCCACAGCCCCCTCAAGGAACTTGTCCTTTATGCCCAGCATGCGGCCATGGCGAACAGCACGGCGCAGAATACGGCGCAGAACATAGCCCCTGCCCTCGTTGGACGGCAAAATGCCATCCATAATCATGATGGTCATGGAACGGGCATGGTCGGCAATAACTTTCAGGGAAATATCCTTCTCGGCATCAGCACCATACTGAACGCCGGAAACCTTGGAAGCATATTCAATAATCGGGAACAGGAGGTCAGT
Source organism: Anaerovibrio sp. (assembly GCF_051866355.1). Classification (GTDB taxonomy): domain Bacteria; phylum Bacillota; class Negativicutes; order Selenomonadales; family Selenomonadaceae; genus Anaerovibrio. The sequence continues at coordinate 1,608 of NZ_JBJDWZ010000154.1, forward strand.
CTCAAAGTTATTCCTTACACCCTGCATAACGGAAGCGATACGCTCCAGACCCATGCCGGTATCGATGTTCTTATGCTCCAAATCGTTGTAGGTGCCATCCTCAGTCTTGTCAAACTGGGTGAATACGTTGTTCCAGATTTCCAGATAGCGGTCGCAGTCACAGCCTACGCCGCAGGTAGGACTGCCACAGCCGCGCTCCTCGCCCAGGTCAATGAAAATCTCCGTATCAGGACCGCAAGGGCCGGGGCCGATTTCCCAGAAATTGTCCTCCAGCTTGACGATATGGGTCGGGTCAAAGCCAGGCTGTGCCTTCCACAGCTCTTCTGCCTCGGTATCCTTCGGATAAATGGATGCCCACAGCTTGTCCTTCGGCAGCTCCAATACCTCGGTCAAAAACTCCCAGGACCACGGAATAGCTTCCTTCTTGAAATAATCGCCAAAGGAGAAGTTGCCCAGCATCTCAAAATAGGTCTGATGACGGGCAGTACGGCCTACATTCTCAATATCGCCGGTGCGCACGCAGCGCTGGCTGGTGGCAATACGTCCGCGAGGCGGCTTCACCTTGCCGGTGAAATAAGCCTTAAAAGGTGCCATACCTGCGCCCACCATCAAGAGCGTCGGATCATTCTCCGGAATCAATGACGCACTCGGCAGCCTCAGATGGCCTTTTTTCTCGGCAAAAAACTGAAGATAAGCCTCCCGCAATTCATTACCTGTCATTTTCTTCAAAATAATCTACCCCCAAATAAGGAATTTATTACGCATTATACACGCTTTAATGCGCTCTAACCGCACACTAACTGTATTAGTATATCACACATCGCATAAATTGGCACAAAAATTTTCATAAAAAAATAAGTGCGGCCGTCAGGGGCGTTGTACCCTGACAGCCGCACCTCTGCGGCCTGAGCCTTTATTTTACTTATCTGTATGGCGCGGATTCCTGGTGACCTTTTCCGCCGCCTCGGTCATAGCTCTCAGCACATCCACCTTGACAATCATATCGGAGGTGTTGATGCGCTCAAAGAGATTTCCCCTGTCAGAGGAAACATAATGAGGTTTCAGATTGTTCAGCGCCAGCGCCTTGATGTCCGACAGGCACTGCACACAGCAGCAGGCCCCCGGAAACTTCTGCATAACAACAGGAAACTGTTCATCCACAACCATTTCAATAACGTTGGTCACGCTCAATTGCTTTAACACATCATTCGTTAACTTTTCAGCCATACTATCAACCATCCCTTGTTGTAAAAGTAACTTTTTCATCCATGCCTATATCTTACCATAAAACGCGTTAAAGCGCTACAAATATGCAAATAATCAGACAAAACTACTAGTTCCTTATACATTATATGCATACAATTCCCATGCACTCCGTCAGCCAAACTGCTCCGGGACGCGGCCGCCTACTGCTTGTACTGCCAGTGGCAGGCGTACTGCTCGATGATGTCAATGGCGGTAAACATGAGCAGGCCGATGAGGCTCAGCACCACGATGCCTGAATACATCTCCAGATAATTGACCCGCAGCCATGCGTCCATGATAAAGTATCCCATGCCATAGCGGGTACCAAAGGTTTCCGTAAAAAACAGCACGGAAATAGCCGTGGCCAGCGCCACCCTTACTGCCGTAATAAACTTGGGCAGGGAAGCAGGCCAGAGCACCTCGAAGAAGATGTCCCTGAAAGTCGCTCCCAGCGAATACAGCGGGTACAGGGTTTCCTTGGGAATGGAGCGGATGCCGTCCCGCACCGCTACGACCACCTGAAAGACAATAATCAGGAAAATCATGATGATTTTGGAGGATTCCCCCACGCCGAAAAGCAGCATGAGAATAGGCAGCAGGGCAATCTTCGGCACCGGATAGGTCAGATATACCAGCGGGGACAGGAAGCGGTCACAGCGGGGACAATACCCCATCAGCACCCCCAGGGGCAGGCCCACTGCCACCGCCAGCAAAAGCCCCGCTCCGATGCGCCACAGGCTGTACAGGCTGTGAATAGCTATGGCGCTCATGAAAATATCCGTCAGGTTTTCCACTACCAGCACGGGACTGGGAATAATCGGCAGGGACACGATTGCCGCAGCCGCCGCCCAGACAGCGGTCAGAAAGGCTGCCGCCGCCAGATACCACACGCTCATTGATTTTCCCATATCTGATTCCAGTCCTTTTTGATAAGATTTCGCAGCCTGAGCCCCATCTCAAAAAACTCCGGCTGCTGGCGGATGTCCTTGCCGCCAAAGAGAGGATTGTCAATAACCTGGCTGACGCCGCCGGTATAAGCTGACAGCACCACTATCTTCTGTCCGAGATAAAGCGCCTCCTCCACATAATGGGTGACAAAAATCGTAGAAACGTTGAACTTGCGCCAGAGGCGGAGAAAGACATCCTGCATTTCCTCCCGCGTGATGGCATCCAGAGCCGAAAAAGGCTCATCCATCAGGAGCACATCCGGCTGCAGGGCAAACACCCTGGCCAGTGCCACCCGCTGCTGCTGGCCGCCGCTCAGCTCCACGGGATAGCGGTGCCCCAGCCCCTCTATGCCCAGCTGGCGCATGAGCCTCTTAATCACGTTGCGATCCAGAAGCTCCGGTGCCTTCTTTATCTTCATGCCCAGGCGAATGTTTTCCACCACCGTTTTCCAGGGCAAAAGGCCATAATTCTGCGGCATGAAGCCAATCGTCTGCGCCTTCGGATTGACCTCTTCCCCATTGATGAGCACCCTGCCCTCATAGTCCGGTATCAGACCGGCCACGCATTTCAGCAGGGTGGACTTGCCACAGCCGGAGGGGCCGATGACGGCGCAGGTGCCGCCGTCCGGCACCACCAGATTAACGTTGGCAATAGCCGTGTAGATGTCATTTTCCGTCCTGTATTTTACTGATACATTCTCAATCTCAATCATAAAATTTACTCATTCAGGCCCCATTGCCCTTCTGCTTAACCTGCCCGTCCAATTCAAGTTACTTATTCAGGTCAGTTACTTGCTAAGGTCAAGCACCAGCTCATCATAGGTATAGCCCTGCTTGATAAGCCCCTTCTGCACCATCCAGTTTATACACTCGCTGATATCCTTTTCCGCCGGCAGGCCTGCTTCACGATACTTTGGCAGTTTCAGGGCATCCTTCGCCGCTGCCGGGAAGCCGCTCTTTTCAATAATCAGCTCCATGTACTCATCCTGCGGATGCTCATTGAGGTACATGACGGCCTTGTTGTAGGCGCGGTAGAAGGCCTGCAGTTCCGCTTTCTTGTCAGTTGCCGCCTTAGCCGTGAACATCATCACGCCCGGATTGACATTCATTTCCTCGGAATCAGTAATAAACCTGCAGCCATTGGCGATAGCAATAGAACCCATCGGCTCCGGCAGGGTTGCCGCGGCCAGCTTGCCGTTCTGCAGCATCTCAAGCCGGGTAGGAATCTGCGGAATCACGACCTTGTTTATACTGTCCTCCGGCATATTCTGGCTGGCCATGATGCGGTCCGTCACATACTCAATGATGGTGTTCTTGGATACGGCCACGTCCTTGCCCGCCAAATCCTGCGGAACAGAGGCACCGGCATCCTTGCCGGCAATCAGCTTGTAGGTGCCGTCAGTATAGGAGGTCACCTTCACATCAAAGCCGCCGGCCTTGGCAAAGGCCACCGCCAGCATATCAGAAATCGCGCCGTCCAGATTGCCGCTCTGCAGGGCGGCATCCCTGTCCATGGCACTCTTGAACTTCTGGATATCCACCTTCAGCCCTTCCTCGGCAAAATAGCCCTTTTCCTCGGCGATAATAATCGGCACGGAATCAATATCCGGCATTACGCCTATAGAAATCCCCTGCAGCTCCTTTTTTTCAGCCTGCTGACCGCCGCAGCCTGCCACCATCGCACACATGGCCACAATAGCCGCCACTGCCAGCCATAACATTTTCTTCATACCATCTTCCCCTTTGCATCTTTGATTGAATCGCTTCCTGCCGCTCATCTGAACGGCATCCTGCAACAATTATCTCCGCCAGCTGCTCATTTGGCAATCACCTATGCCGGTCAGTCAGCCGGTCACTTAAACAATGTGTTCAGGCCAACCGTCACATAGTGAAGCACCGCATCTATGACGTCCTTGTTCTCGCTGTAGGCCCTGTCCACGTCCTCCTTGACGCTCTGTGCCTGCTGGCGCACGGCATTCAGCTTGTCCAGCTGGGCGTCCACCTCGTCAATAGCGGCGCCTGCCGCCTGCACGGACTGGCTGATGGCCTCCAGCTTCTGCCGCGCCTCTGCCTCCTGGCCTGCCACGGCATTTTCTTCCTTCTTCTGCCTGCCGGCATCACCGGTAATCTTGTCCAGCACCTTGCCGGCGGCAGATTTATCCTGCTGCAGCTTTTCCTGCTGCTCCTTCTGGCCCTTTAGCTTGTCTGCCGCAGATTGAGCCTCCTTCTGCTCCGCCAGAAGCTGCTGATACTCTTCCTCCAGCCGCGCCTTTTCCCGGCTCAGGGCCGCCTGCTGGCTGTCCGCCTCCTGCATCTGACGGGAAGCCGCTGCCTGCTGGCTGTCCAGAGCCTCCTTTTTCGCCTGCTGTTCGCTCATGTAGCCTGACAGAGCCGCGCCGCAGAAGGCCGCCGCCAGAAAGCAGGCCACCAGAAGAACTGCCATCATGCCCCGCCGTTTCTTTTGCGCCGGGGCAGTCTGTCCCGGCACAGCTCCGCCAATGCCGCCCTGCGGCCTGCCATAGCCGCCGCCATTTCCCATGCCGCCATAACCACCGGCGGCCCCGGGACGGCCCGCTGCCTGCCCCGGCTCCTGCTGCGGCTGGCGGCGCGGTATCTCTATAGGCTCCAGCTCGCGCACCTTGCTGACATTCAGCAGCTGTGTCTTCTGGCTTTCCTCGTCGGGACTTACCCGCGGCAACGGCTGTGTATGCTCCAAATCCTTATTCATCAATAATATCCTCACTCAATGCTTTCTGCTCTTCATGTCCGCTGACACCGTCGGATGTCCTGCCAACCACGGCGCCATGCTCCTTTTCCATGGTCTGGCACAGCCTGCGAAGGGTCCACAGGGTGTTAAACGGCGTCACCACCGCCTTGTACAGCACAGGCGCCAGCCCTGCCTCCCGCCAGGCCGCCAGCAGCTTGTCCAGCCGCTTGTTGCGGATATTCTGCATAATCATGACCTCATGATCGAAGGCAAACTCGCCTTCCTCCGACCGGGAGGCCGCAAATCCCCTGCTTCCCAGCAAAAAGCCTATCTTCTCCTTCCAGGCATCCGACGGCAGCACCGTCACCGCAATATTCATGTGCTGCAGCAGTGCCACCACTGCCTCACGGCGTTCTTCATCAGTGAACTGATACAACAATACGCGTTCACTCTTAGTATTCATACTGCAATATCCTCTCCGTATACCTTCATACTTCCGTTACTTCACATGTGCATTTACCTGCCTGGTGAGAAGCTCCGCTTCCTTTTCCAGTGTTTTCGCCATTCTCAGGCTGTTGTCAGAAGCCCTGATCGTTGCGGCCTTTTTATCATCCATCCACTTGGCATAGCTGGCGGCCGCCTCGATTCTGGCATCACATATCTTCAATCTCAGGCGGTGCAGGCTCCCTGCCGCCTCCGGCACGCTCATGGCCTCCAGCTCCGCCTTCCTTGCCTGCCAGTCGGGTATCATCCGGCTCTCCAGCACGGCCTTTATCTGGCTGCGCGTGGCATTGCTGCCCAGGGAGCCCCCGGCCAGCAGGGCCTCTGTTTCCTCCTCAGCCTCCCTGACAACGGCATCATGCTGTGCCATCAGGCTGGCGGATTCCTCCAGATAAGCCTTGACCTGCTTCTGCCGCATGCTCTGCAGGCTTTCAATAAATCCCTTGAAATTGGTAATCTCATACACCTGCCAGCTGCCGCTCTCCGTTTCGATAAGCTCCACATCCAGCGTGTATTCCTCGCCGGCCTCGGCCTGAAGCACCCTGACCCTGGCCACGGCAGTGCCGTTATCAAAATCCACCGCCACGGATTCCAGCTTACGGAACTCAATATCCGGCAGGCCGATGCGGCTGACAATCACATCCGCATCTACGGAATCAGCTATGCTTCTCTCATCGGCGCTCCGGCTGATCCAGGTTCCCTGCTCCACGTAGTTGTCCACTGCCGTCTGAAGGCTCATGAGCACCGGCGCCTTGAACATTCTGGTCAGGCTGCTGACCGCCTCCCTGGTATCACCGGTAGCGGGCACCATGGCCTGCACCAGCCCGTCCAGCATGGCATCGCTGGCCGTGTCCAGCATGTGATTCACATCCACATACCTGTACAGCTTTTCCTTGTCATGGCCGGTTACCGCCTCCTGTACCATCCTGATGGCATACTCAGGCGTCCTGGTGTAGTACCCCATGTACCACCAGCCCCCTGCGGCCGCCGCAACGACCACCGCAACTGCCAATGCAATGACCCTTTTCTTAAAAGATTGTATAAACTTTCTCATACAAATCATTCCTTTTACCTGACAGCCTGCTATACAGCCTGCCTGACATACAGCTACTATAAACCCGATATATTACCTGACGGCTTCCCTGATGATACCGCCGCCCAGAACATCGTTGCCCCTGTAGAATACCGCTGACTGGCCCGGCGTAACTGCCCGCTGCGGGGCATCAAAGCTCACCAGCACGGTGCCGTCCTCACGAGGGGTCAGCAGGGCATCCGCCTCCTTGGCGCCGTAGCGTATCTTGACGCCGGCCCTCATGGGCTCCGTCAGCTCCCCTATGGCTACCCAGTTCAGCTTTTCCGCCACCAGTTCCCGGCTGAATACCTCCTGATTGCCTCCGGCTATCACCTGATTCTTTTCTGCGTCAAGGGCGATTACATACAGTGGCTTTTCTGCCGCAATCCCCAGCCCCTTCCGCTGGCCGACAGTATAAAAAGCCACTCCCTCGTGACGTCCCAGCACCCTGCCTGACGTATCCACGATATCGCCCGGCCTGCGCAGCTCCGGCCTGCAGCGCAGGAGATATTCCTTGTAATCATCAGGCACAAAGCAGATTTCCTGGCTTTCCGGCTTGTTTGCCACCGGCAGATTGCGCCGGACGGCCTCCGCCCTTGTGTCCGTCTTCACCCATCCTCCCAGAGGAGTGATGACGTGAGCCAGCTGCTCCTGCTTCAAGCGGTAAAGCGCGTAGGCCTGATCCTTGTTCCCATCAGTGCCCTTGCTGATGTTATACCTGCCCGTGGCCTCGCTGTAATGAATGCCGGCATAGTGCCCCGTGGCCAGATAATCGTAGCCCAGCCGTGCCGCCTCAGCAATCAGGCCGCCAAACTTGACCCCCGGATTGCAGGCCACGCAGGGATTCGGAGTACGCCCGGCGGCATATTCATCCAGAAAGTAATCTATCACCTTTTTCTGAAACAATGCCCGAAAATCCGCCACATGATGCGGAATCCCCAGAAAGTCAGCCACGATTTTCGCGTCGCTGACAGCGCCTGCCGAGCAGTCACTCAAATTCATGGTAATCCCTGCCACCTCATGCCCCTGCTCCTGCAGCAAAGCTGCCGTCAGGGAACTATCCACGCCGCCGCTCATGGCAACGGCAATTCTTTTCTTCTCCATAAAACCAAATCCTGCCTAACCTTGTCCTATCTCATCCGGACGCAGACCATTCATCCGCTGCACGGCCATTTGCCGCCGCACAGCCCTTCCCTGCGCCCTGCCATAATTAGTCTGACAAATCTTTAACCCCTATTATACTATTACTACATACTTTCGTCAAAAA
>NZ_JBJDWZ010000155.1:0-3060 GCF_051866355.1 Anaerovibrio sp.
ACTAAAAAATAAATCTATTCTTTAATATCACCAAAGTATCATACAAGCACTACGAAAAACTGAAATTCTTTTTACAAGCTTTGCATCCATATCCTCTTCCTGAACACGACAACAGTTACCAGAAGGCGCACGGCTTCCTCCAATGACAGGATGAAGTACACATATGGTATCGGCAGGTTCAGCACGAAGGCGGCCAGATATCCCAGCGGCACGCCGAAAATCCATGTGCCCATCAGGTCAATCCACATAATCAGCTTTGTCCGGCCGCCACTGCGGACGATGCCGCCGCCTAAAATCATGTTCAGCACCTTTATAGGAGCCACCAGGGCAAAGGCCAGGAGAATGTCGCTGGCAATAGACCTGGTGATGTCCTCCACCGCGTAAATATTCACGTAGAAGGATTTGGTGGCCATCAGCAGGACAGAAAGGAGGATGGCACCGCAAAGCCCGTACCATATCAGCCTTTTGGAATTGGCGTATGCCTCATCGTAATCCTTCCGGCCCAGGGATTTGCCTATCAGTATCCCAGCCGCCTGGGAAAGCCCGCTCAGTGCGCCAATCATCAGCCCCTGAATGGGATTGGTCAGCGTCATGGCGGCGCAGGCGATAGTGCCCATGTGGCCGTAAATGGAAGCGTAGACGTTTTCGCCCAGGCTCCACATAAATTCTGTCACCAGTATGGGCAGCAGCATCCACAGGTACTGCCGGTAGCCGCTGGCGCCAAGGCGGAGGGAAAAGTGAAAACTGCCGCCTCCTTTGCGGTAGCTTATGAAAAATGACATCAGGATGAGCAGGAAATTGGCAAGCTGTGCCATGACGGTGGCGATGGCGGCACCCTCCACGCCCATAGGGGCAAAGCCCAGCCTGCCGAAGATGAGGATGTAGTTGAGGCCGGTGTTGACAATGGCTGCCGCAAAGCTGGCGTAGAGGGGCAGGGCGGCCCTTTCCATGCATCGGAGCATGGTAGAGAGCAGGATGGCCCCCGCCATAGGCAGGAAGGTAAAGGCAATCAGCCGCAGGTACGAGGCGGCAACGGCGCTCATGGCGGCATCCTCGGTGTAGGCTCTCATGATGGTTTCCGGCACAGCAAGGCAGGCGGCGGTGAAGGCGAGGGCCAGCAGGAGGGCGGCGGCAAGGTTTACGGAAAGGCTCTTGTCCACCTGCTCCTTTTCCTGCTTCCCCATGTACTGGGCAATCATGATGCCGGCTACCACGGCGATGGCTGATACAACCACCTGATAGATGGAGGAAAATTTTCCGGCCAGTCCCACGGCGGCAATGCTGACACTGCCCAGCTGGCCTATCATAATCTGGTCGATGATGCTGAACGAGGATTGGAGCATGCACTGCAGGGCAACAGGAACTGAGATGCCCAAAACTGTTTTTATAAAGCTGCGGTTTGTACGGTCTGCACCCATCGGAAATCACTCCCTTAATTTTATGCCTATATTTTAAAATAAGAGATGATAAAACACAATAGGTTAAACGCGTAACCCTTTATAAATTTAAAAGTTTTTATTTAGATATTTTAAAAGGCGCAGTGCTGTGGCGCGGCATCAGCTGCACGGGGAGCATGCAGGGCTGGCGGACGGGAGTGCCCTGCTTCAGCTCCCGTAGAGCCAGCAGGGCACTGGCGGCGCGGCGGGCAGGGTCCTGACGCACAGTGGTCAGGGTGGGTACAATCTGCTGGCAGATGGGCGTATCGTCAAAGCCGGCGATGGAGATTTCCTCCGGTACGTGCATGCCCTTTTCCTGCACAAACTGCAGAAAGTCGACGGCATAGTAGTCGGAAACAGCAAAAGCGGCAGTATGCTCCCTGATGAACGGAAGGTGCTGCTCATAAAACGCGCGGCGCGGCTCCCTCTGCATGGGAATAATCAGCAGGTCCGTGTTTTCCGCCCCGAAGCCATCCCGGAAGCCGCGGATGCGCCGGGCATCCATGCAGATGTCGTTGTCCGACAGGCACAGTGCCCGGCGGTGTCCGAGGCTTCGGAGATGCCTGCCGACCTGCAGGCCGCCGTCGTAGTTGTCAATGGTCAGGTTGCAGAGCCTGCCGTCGTCGGGGCTGTCTGCCGGGAAGCCGTCATAGACCACGAAGGGTATGTGCATGAACTGCCTGAGCTCATTGTATTCCTCCTCGCAGAAGCCGATGATGACCATGCCCTCCATGTTCCACATGGAGGCGAACTTTACGATGTCCGTCAGGCGGCTGGTGGTTTTTACCATCATAAAGTAACCGGCTTTTTCGATTTCGCCGGACAGGGCGTTCAGTGAGGCCGCCACGAAGGGGTCCTCCAGCACATGCCCTTCATATTTGCCGTGATTATTCATGACGATGCCGATGATGCGGGAATCGTTCTGCGCCAGCAAAAGCCCTGCCATGCTGGGGATGTACTGCCGTTCCTCCAGCAGCTTCTGCACCCTTTTGACAGTGGCATCGGAAATCTTTTTTGTTTTGCCGTGAATGACGTTTGATACCGTTGCCGTGCTGACGCCCAGCTCTTTGGCAATGTCCGCTATGCGTACCCTCTGCATTTTTCTCGTCCCCTTCCTGCTGATTTTTCCCTGCGCCGGGCCTGTTCTTTTTTTGCATTCATCCTTTATTTTATAAGCAGGCGGAATTATGTGCAAGGGCCTGTTGCGGCGGAATTCATTGACACAACTGCTCTATACATGCTATGATATATAGGTATAACAATGGAATGAAATATTCCACGCTCAGGGCAGGTACAGTCTGAGTCCTCTTTAATGTCAGTTAGGGAGGAAAAAATTCTATGATTGAACGGTATACAAATCCCGAAATGGGTAATATCTGGACACTGCAGCATGAGTTTGAAGTTATGCTGGACGTAGAAATCGCAGCATGCGAGGCCATGGCTGAGCTGGGCGAAATTCCGAAAGAGGCCGCAGAGCTGATTCTGGAGGACCTGAAGAAGTTCCGTGAGGTGCTGGTGCGCCGCGCGGCCGAGTTCAAGAAGTGGGTACAGAGGAACGCTATGAAGCGTTGGCTGCAGAAGGAAGATTTCCGCACCAATATCAGCAAGGACGAGGACGTTACCA
>NZ_JBJDWZ010000155.1:3160-9251 GCF_051866355.1 Anaerovibrio sp.
TGGCTGCAGAAGGAAGATTTCCGCACCAATATCAGCAAGGACGAGGACGTTACCAAGTATCTCACCCAGGCTGAGATTGACGAGTGCTTCAAGGTTGATTATTTCCTCCGCCATGTGGACATGATTATGGCACGTTTTGGCCTGTAATTGCCGGGCGGGGATTTTGTTGATAGAAAAAATGAGGGGAGACTGCTGTATGTCGGCTGTTGTAGTTTTGGGCACCCAGTGGGGTGACGAAGGTAAGGGTAAAATCGTAGATTATCTGGCACAGAAGGCGGAAACCGTTGTCCGCTATCAGGGCGGCAGCAATGCCGGCCACACTGTTGCCGTCAATGGCACGGAGTACAAGCTGCGCCTGATGCCATCCGGTATTCTTTACAAGGGAACCTTGTGCGTTGTGGGCAACGGCGTTGCGTTCAACCCGAAGGTCATGCTGCAGGAAATGGACGGCATGATTGAGAAGGGCATTGATGTCAGCGGCATCCGCATCAGCAACCGCGCCCATGTGGTTCTGCCGTATCACTGCGAGATGGACGGCTATATCGAGGAGCTGAAGGGCGACAACAAGGTCGGCACCACCAAGAACGGCATCGGCCCGTGCTATGCTGACCGCGACCACCGCATCGGCATCCGTGTCTGCGATTTCATTGACAAGGAAGAATTTGCCAAGAGGCTGAAGGAAAATCTGGAGCTGAAGAATCAGGAGATTGTGAAGCTCTACGGCAAGGAGCCGATGGACTATGAGTCCATGCTGAAGGAGTACGAGGGCTATGCAGACCGCCTGCGCCCTTATGTATGCGATACCATCGCCCTTCTGCATGATGAAATCAAGGCTGGCAGGAAAATCCTCTTTGAAGGGGCTCAGGCAACCATGCTGGATATTGACTACGGTACGTATCCGTATGTTACCGCTTCCCATCCTATTTCCGGCGGTATCGGCGTAGGCGCAGGCGTTGCGCCTCGCGACATCGACAAGGTTGTAGGCGTGGTAAAGGCATACTGCACCCGCGTAGGCGAGGGGCCGTTCCCGACAGAGCAGCTTAATGAGATTGGCGACAAAATCCGCGATGCCGGTCATGAGTATGGCACCGTTACCGGCCGTCCGCGCCGTACTGGCTGGCTGGATGCCTGCATCGTGCGCTATGCGGGGATGCTGTCCGGCATTGACTACATGGCTATCACCCGTCTTGATATTCTCGACTGCATGGATGAAATCAAGATGTGCGTAGCCTACAAGTACAAGGGCGAAATCATCAACGAGATTCCGGCTTCGCTGAAGGTGCTGGCAGAGGTTGAGCCTGTGTACGAAACCTTTGAGGGCTGGAAGACCGATATCAGCGGCATCCGCACCTATGAGGAGCTGCCTGAAAAGGCACGCATCTATCTGGAGCGCATGGCAGAGGTTACCGGCATCGACCTGGGCATTGTGTCCGTAGGGCCGAACCGCGACCAGACCATCGTGCTGGCCAAGGATTTGTTCTAAAGTTTAAGTTGTTAAGCCTAGGAAGATAGCGTGACATGTATCCTAAGAAAACCTTTGTTGTGCCTCGTTACTTCATTCATCAGAGCGGTGACGCGATAGATGAATGTTAGTAACGCGAGGCACAATGAGGAGCGAGAGCGTGTTTTCGTGGGTACATTCATGCTATCGGGTATAAGGCGGAGCGCATTCAGTTTTAGGGGTTATCATCTTGAGTAAAAAGATGATAGCCCCTTTTGTGTGTATTGCATGTCTATTATGCGTATATGGCATGTATACCATGTGTGAATTGTGTGCTTTAAGTGCTTCAAATATTTTATTTTAAGTATTTTTTAGTAAATTCTTATGTGTATTATTTATTTTGTGTGTATTTAGGAGAAGTAGATTGTTATGCTGGAATTAAAAAATGTCACCTACACAGTTGCAGATGGCAATGCTGGCAAAAATATTATCGACCACATGGATCTGGTAATCCCTGATGGCAGGTTTGTGGTAATCACGGGGCCAAATGGCGGCGGCAAGTCCACCCTTGCCAAGACCATCATGGGCATCAATCCCATTACCGAGGGGCAGCTGCTTTTTGACGGCGAGGACATCACGGAGAAAAACATCACGGAGCGGGCGAAGCTGGGCATCAGCTTTGCTTTTCAGCAGCCGGTGCATTTCAAGGGCATCAAGGTGATTGACCTTCTGCGTCTGGCTACCGGCTCCAACCTGTCCGTAGCAAAGGCCTGTGAGTACCTTTCCCGCGTGGGGCTGTGCGCCAAGGAATACATTCAGCGCGAGGTGAACTCATCCCTGTCCGGCGGCGAGCTGAAGCGCATCGAGATTGCCACGGTGCTGGCACGGGGCACGAAGTTTTCCATCTTTGATGAGCCGGAGGCCGGCATCGACATCTGGAGCTTCCAGAATCTTATTCAGGTGTTTGAGAATATCCGGAAAACCGTGCAGGGAACGGTGCTGATTATTTCCCATCAGGAGCGCATCCTGAATATCGCCGATGAGATTGTGGTGATTGAGAACGGCAGGGTGGCAAAGCAGGGGCCGAAGGACGAGATACTGCCGGAGCTTTTGGGAACCGCCTCTGCGGTCAGTGCCGCCTGCAGCAAGCTGGCACCGGAAAAGGGGGTAGCGACATGCTAGACAAAATTCAGATGCAGATGCTGACCGAGGTGGCCGATTTGCACGGCGTGCCGGAGGGGGCGTACAATATCCGTGTCAACGGGGAAAAGGCAGGGCGCAACACCACTGCCAATATAGATATTGCCACCAAGACCGACGGCAAGAGCGGCATTGACATCCGCATCAAGCCCGGCACAAAAAATGAGAGCGTGCATATTCCTGTGGTGCTCAGCGAGAGCGGCATCAAGGAAACCGTGTACAACGACTTTTACATTGGCGAGGATTCCGATGTGGTTATCGTGGCCGGCTGTGGCATTCACAACTGCGGCAATCAGGATTCCCAGCATGACGGCGTGCATCGCTTCTTTGTGGGCAAAAATGCCAGGATACGCTATGTGGAAAAGCACTATGGCGAAGGGGATGGCACAGGCAAGCGCATCCTGAACCCTGTTACGGAGGTGTATCAGGAGGCCGGCAGCTATGTGGACATGGAAATGGTGCAGATAAAGGGCGTGGATAACACCCACCGCATCACAAAGGCGGAACTGGCCGAAGGTGCCACCATGATTGTCCATGAGCGTCTCATGACCCACGGGGAGCAGGTTGCCACCAGCGTTTACGAGGTGGCGCTGAATGGCGATGGCTCCAGCACGGATGTCATTTCCCGCTCCGTAGCCAAGGACAGCTCCGAGCAGGTCTTTGAGGCGGCCATTGTGGGCAACAGCGTCTGCAGCGGCCATGCGGAGTGTGATGCCATCATCATGGACAAGGCCCATGTGGTGGCCGTGCCGAAGCTGGATGCCAGGAACGTGGATGCGGCCCTTATCCATGAGGCGGCTATCGGCAAGATTGCCGGGGACCAGCTCATCAAGCTCATGTCCCTGGGGCTGACCGAGGCAGAGGCGGAGGAGCAGATTATCGGCGGCTTCCTGCGATAATCCTTTACGGTCAATACAACAGGCAAGGAAACAGGCAATAAAATACCTCTATGGCAGATGGCATCAGGCTCCTATCGGTGCCGATGCGTCCATAGAGGTATTTTTATTTTTCATATATTTGTTCTTTTCTCCTGTTTGGTATCCTCTGTTGTTGCTTTTTCTGCAGGTTGTTTGTGGCTGATGCTGTTTTTTGGCACGAGAAAAGGGTGGAATAACTTCCACCCTGCCCGACGGTTATATGACGTACGCCGCAATCAATAATAAGTGCGGGAAAACGGCGAGGCCATTTCTTTAACCTGAGAATAGTATAGTATTTTGGCCCTGGATTGTCAAGGAAAATGTATAACAATAATAATTATTTTTTGGGACTTTTTTATTGAAGTGGTCGATTTTCAGTATTGTTGTATGTATACAATGCACACAATAGGCCGAAAGTGATATTTTTTGCTTTTAAATTGTTCAATGAATTTTGGTATGGCCATTTGAGGGCAGGTGTTGTAGAATATAAGCATGTTTGTGTGAGGAGGCTGATGTTATGGGTGAAGAGAAGGAAGCAGAAATCAATGAGAAGGTTCTGGCTCATCTGCATAATTTTTATCACGAAAATCCCTACGTGAAGCTGCTGGGGATTCAGGTGGAGCGTGTGGAGCAGGGCAGGGTAACGCTGTCCATGGAGGCCGCAGGGGAGCTGTCCAATTTTTATCATATCGCTCACGGGGGAGCACTGATGAGCCTGGCGGATACGGCCATGGGGGCGACCTGCCTGTCCGTGAACAAGAAGGTTGTCACCCAGTCCATGAATACCCATTTTATCAAGGCGGCGGCCGAGGGGACAAGGCTGTGGGCAACGGGGCACATTCTGCACAATGGCAGGAAGACCCTGGTCTGTGAAACGGAAATCAGGGATGAAGATGGTGCGATTCTCTGCAAGGCTACGGCCAATTTCTTCGTAATCGGCCTGTGCGTAGAGGAAGCCCGGCAGTAATATGACATACAATGTGAAAAAGCCGACGTGGAAAATTCAATGTGAAAATTCAACGTAAAAAGGGTGGCCTCCCGCGCGGGGAGATGCCACCCTTTTTTATCCAATGCCCTGGGGCTGTTCTTTTTTTGCTTTTTGCTTCCGGCCTTTGGCTGATTGCTTTTTGCTTTCCGCCTCCGGCCTTTGGCAGTCTGTTGCTTAGTGCCCTTGGCTCTGCGCTGTTTTTACTGCACGTTCATGGAAAGATCGATGAACTTGTTGGCAATCTTTACCTTCTGCAGAACCTCTTCGGTTACGGTGTCACCTTCGTTTACCAGCACTACGCCGGAATCAGTGGTGAGCGTGCGGGTAACAGTCTTGCCCAGCAGGAAACGGCGGTGACGCTCTTCGGTGGCCTTGTCAGCCATCTGGATGGAAGGGTCAGCGGCCTTTGGCTCCGGCTTTGCCTCGGCTTTTGGCTCAGCCTTCGGAGCGGCCTTTGGCTCCGGCTTTGCTTCAGCCTTTGGAGCGGCCTTCGGCTCGGCAGGCTTTACTTCCTTTGGCTCGGCCTTTGGAGCTTCAGCCTTGGCAGGCTCTGCCTTCTTTGGCTCAGCCTTCGGCTCTTCCGGCTCTGCGGCCGGGGCCTTCGGGGCTTCTACAGCCGCTGCAGGCGCTTTCGGTGCTACGATTTCAGTTTTTTTTTCCAAATCGGAATCAATAACTGTTACCTGCTTGCCGAAAATAGAAATCTGCTCGGAGCTGATTTCGGACAGGCTGCCGTCACGGCCCTCTATCTCGCATTTTTCGATGTTGCCGTTGTCGCCGATATAGATTTCTACCACCTTGCCCTGGATTGTACCGGACTTGGTGATGGCCTTGGTGCCGATAATCTTGATATTGGCGTCCATCATGGCCTCGTAGTCACCGGCATCCTCCAGTGTCAGGATGTTTTCACTGTTGGTTACGGTAACGGCATCCTCGCCGATGGCGATAACGGAGGAATAAGGCAGCAGCTTTACTCCCCTGTACCAGTCCTCGTCCTCAATAGTGATTGCGGCAATAGCGCCATTCTTGGCGTCAATGAGCAGAGTCTTGCTCATACCCAGCTCCCGGCCCTCGGTAATGCTGATTACCGGCAGGCCAATGATTTCAATACTTTTTTTCATTGGAATTCCTCCTGAGAATTTTTTATTTAGCGAGACTTTCTGCTGTTGTAGATAGACTCGATTTGTGACATGTATTTCTTTGGAATCTCCTTGAAGGAGATGTTGCCAAGCCCGGCTGTCTGCAGGACGTTCCTGGTAATCATCAGGTAGCTCAGCGTATCGTCAAACTGCCTTTTGATGGAACTGCTCTCCAGCATGGCCGGTATGTCCATGGCTCTGCGGATGCTGTCAATAGCGGCATCGTAGTCGCCCTGCTCTTTATGGATGTTGGCAATGGAAACCACGATAAACGGCGCATAACTGTCGCCGCGGTAGCGTTCCAGGGCCGTCTGGTAGGCGGCAAGTGCCACCTGTGGCCGCTTCTGTAGATTCTGTTCAAAGGCAAAATCCAGCAGCTGGTCCATGGTGGTCATGGCGGACAGGG
>NZ_JBJDWZ010000156.1:0-1625 GCF_051866355.1 Anaerovibrio sp.
CACCGAGTTCCGATGCCGCCAATGGGATGGAGAAATGATGTATATGGGATTGTACATTGAGTACATCATGTACATCAAAGGGATTGTCTATAATATACCAGCTATATCT
The DNA here is from genome assembly GCF_051866355.1 of Anaerovibrio sp. Taxonomy (GTDB): domain Bacteria; phylum Bacillota; class Negativicutes; order Selenomonadales; family Selenomonadaceae; genus Anaerovibrio. The sequence continues at coordinate 110 of NZ_JBJDWZ010000156.1, forward strand.
GAAAAGAAAATGAAAGATTGTGAAATCTTGTTTTATTCTTTGTGTGCGGTTATAATAGTAGAGTAAATTTATTTTGTGATGGTGATGTAAATGCTTATTTGTAATAAACTGGCTGAGGCAAAACAGGTGCTGAATGGCAGGGCTGCCGCGGTGGCCCTGGGAACCTTTGACGGAGTGCATATAGGACATCAGAGCATTATCCGGCGCGCAGTCAGTTTAGCAAGGGCACATAAGCTGACAAGCGTGGTGTATACCTTTAGCAATCATCCTCTGGCTGTGGTGGCCCCTGAGAGGGTGCCTATGCAGATTGGTGACAATATTTCAAAGGCGGACATTATGGCCGAGCTGGGCGTGCAGGTACTGGTGAATGTGCCTTTCACGGAAAAGCTCTGCCGTCAGGCTCCCGATGATTTCCTGCTGGATTTGCAGCAGGCGCTGAATCCCCGGTACGTTGTGACGGGGCCGAATTTTTCCTTTGGCGCCAGGGCAAAGGGCAATCCGCGCATGCTGGTGCGCGTGGGGGAGGAATACGGCTTTCAGGCGGAGATTGGACAGGCGGTACAGCTGGATGGCAAGATGGTCAGCAGTACCCGAATCCGTGGGCTGATAGAGGCAGGCAATCTGGAAAAGGCCAATGAGTACCTCGGACGCTATTTCAGCTTTGGGGGACGCGTGATTCATGGGGATCACCGCGGCAGAAAGCTGGGCTTCCCTACGGCCAACCTGGCTATCGGTGACAAGCGCGCCATGCTGCCCAACGGGGCGTATGCGGTGAAGGTTCTGCTGGACGGCAGGAGCTACAGGGGGATTGCCAATATCGGGGATAATCCTACCTTTGAGGGCTGCAACCGGCGGCTGGAGGTAAACATCCTTGATTTTTCCAGGGACATTTATGACTGCCCGCTGACCGTGCAGTTTGTAGCCAAGCTGCGGGAGCAGAAAAAATTCAGCGGCGTGGAGGCGCTGGTAAGGCAGCTGCATGCGGATGAGGAAAAGGCACGCCGCCTGCTGGCAGATTTGTAAGCTGTAGCCTATAAAAATTGCTGTGGCTATTTACATTTTGCCAAAGTTGTGATATATTATCAAAAGTGTGCTGTTTCGTTAATGTAACCGGCACAGTCGGCCTTTTGCTAAGATTGGCGATACTCCAGCGCCATTCCCGGCTTGAGGACTTTACAAGATTTTAGGAGGAATTTTTACATGTTGACACAGGAAGCAAAGCAGGAAATTATTCAGAAGTATGCAGTTCACGAGGGTGATACCGGTTCTCCGGAGGTTCAGATTGCAGTTCTCACTGCACGTATCGTTTATCTGACCGAGCATCTGAAGGAGCACAAGAAGGATCATCATTCCCGTCGCGGCCTTTTGAAGATGGTAGGTCATCGCCGTCGTCTCCTGGCTTATCTGAACAAGGTAGATATCGAGCGTTATCGTGCAATCGTTGCCAAGCTCGGCCTGCGCAAGTAAGAAAAAGGTTCTGTAAAATTTTACAGGGTTTTCCACGGTTTTATATCGG
>NZ_JBJDWZ010000157.1:0-8918 GCF_051866355.1 Anaerovibrio sp.
CCACACGGCGCTTCAAGGAACCGACATAATGGCCTACATGCAGTTTGCCGGTAGGTCTGTCACCAGTAAGAATAATCTTCTTCATCTCTCAAAATCCTCCCCAACGGCAGGCCCTGTGGCCGTGCCGTATTTCTACATTGCTTCTTTTATTTTTCAGGCTTTATCAAAGAAATACACCGATGATTGTGTTGAACATGCCCAGCACCACACGCTGCAGGGGAATCAGTATCCCTGTCAGCACCGGCGTCATCATCAGGGCAATCAGGATAATAAAGCTGTACCGTTCCAATGACATCAGCTTGTAGGCATACCTGCCCGGAAGCAGCACGGTCAGCACCTTTGAGCCATCCAGCGGCGGCAGGGGCAGCATGTTAAAGATGGCAAAATTGATGTTGTACAGCACCATCATGGACAGCACCAGCCGCACCCCGTCAGAAAAAATCCCCACCTTAAAGAGCAGGGCCATGGCCACCAATGATAAAAATGCCACAATCAGATTGGAAGCAGGCCCCGCCAGTGCCACCAGCAGCTCCCCTTTTTTCCAGTCCTTGAAATTGCGGGCATTTACCATGACCGGCTTCGCCCAGCCAAAATGGGCAATCAGCAGCATCACAAGGCCAATCGGGTCAATATGGGCCTTCGGATTGAGGGTCAGCCGCCCCATCAGCCGCGGCGTAAAATCACCCATGGCATCCGCCACCCTGGCATGGGCATACTCATGCACCACCAGCGCAATCAGTAGCCCCGGCAGGCCGCCTATCAAGCCAATCAGAGAAAAATCAAACATAAAACCCTCCCAAAATCACTTCTTCTGCATTTCCCGCCAGAGAAGCACCGCCGTAATGGACTTGGCGTCACAAATCTCGCCTGACCGGATTTTTTCCATGGCTTCCTCCATGGTCAGGATACATACATTGATGAACTCATCCTCGTCCGGATGCTGCCTGCCGGGGGTAAGCCCCTCCGCCGCATAGATATAAATGAACTCGTTGGAAAAGCCCACTGTGGTTGCCAGCTTGGTCAGGTATGTGTACTTGTCAGCCTGATAGCCGGTTTCCTCTGACAGCTCGCGCCCGGCGCACTCAAAGGGATCCTCACCCTCTGCATCCAGCTTGCCGGCAGGGATTTCCAGCGTAACCTGCTGAATCGGATAGCGGTACTGACGCACAAAAATCAGCCTGCCGTCAGGCATTATCGGCAAAACTGCGGCGGCACCGGGATGCTTAATCCACTCACGGTAGGCAATACTGCCGTTGGGCAGCTTCACGGTATCCTTCTTGACATGCAGCAGACATCCGTCAAAAACATCCTCACTGCTTATCCTGCTTTCAATCAAATCTTCATCCATTTTTACTGTACTCCTCTTTTTTTAGCTTTGCATAGGCAAGCATTTCCCTGGCATTATCCAGAGCCGCTGATGAAACATTGGCGCCGGATGCCATTCTTGCAATCTCGTTAATGCGTTCTCCCTCGGTCAGGGAACGTACTGATGTGGAGGTCTGGTTGTCGGCCACGGACTTGCTGATATAAAGATGGTTGTCCGCCATGCAGGCAATCTGCGGCAGATGGGTGATGCACAGCACCTGCTTGCCCACAGCCGCCATGGCTATGCGCTCTGCCACCATTCTGGCCGTCTTGCCGCCAATCCCCGTATCTATCTCATCAAACACCATGCTGGCAGGTGATGTGTCCCTGCTGGCCGTAACCGTCTTGATGGCCAGGGCGATGCGGGAAAGCTCGCCGCCGGAGGCAACCTTCTGTATCGGCCGCGGCTCCTGTCCCGGATTGGCCGAAAACAGGATTTCCAGCCTGTCCTGCCCGTTTGGCCCCAACGATTCCGACGGCTCCACGGAAATCACGAAGCTGGCGTCCGGCATTCCCAGTGCCGCAAGATGCCCTTCAACAGCAACGGACAAATCCGCCGCCGCGGCCCGGCGCAAATCGGTTACCCTGACTGCCGCCTGCACGGCCTCTGCCCTGGCGGCCTCCACCTCCGCCCGCAGTGCCGCAATATCCTCATCATAGTTTTCGATGTTGGCCAGTTCCTGCTGGCATCTGTCATAATATGCCAGAATATCAGCAATGGTGGCACCGTATTTTTTGCGCAGTCTGTCAATCACATCCATGCGCCCCTGCAGCTTGTCCAGAAGCCGCGGGTCAAACTCAAGGGAATCCGCATAGTCGCGCACCTCGTAGCCCGCCTCCCTGACCTGGATGGCGGCCTCGCCCAGAATGCCTGCCACCTCGTCCAGTGCATCATCAAACCTGCCCAGAGCTTTCAGGCTTTCCACAGCCTCCTCAAGGCCGCTGACGACGCCGATGCCGCTGTTGCTTCCGCCATACAGAAGCTCGCAGGCACTGGTGATGTGACGGGAAATCTTCTCCGCGTTGGACATTTTGTTGATGGCCTTCTGCAGTTCCTCGTCCTCGTTTTCCTGCAGGCGGGCGTTCTCAATCTCCTGAATCTGCCACCTCAGCATATCCAGCCGCTGTTCGTAATCGCTGGAAGCGCTTTCCTTCTCCTGCAGACGCTTTTCGGCCTCCCGAAAGGCGCCATAGCTGTCACCGTACCGGCTCAGCGCATCCTTCAGGTCACTGCCGGATTCATCCAGCAGGGCAAACTGATTCTCCTGTTTCAGCAGGGAAAGATTTTCATTCTGGCCGTGAATATCAACCAGCAGGGTGCCGAGGCTTTTCAGTACGGCCAGCGTGGTGTGACAGCCGTTTATCAGGATGCTGCCCCTGCCGCCGCTGGTAATCTGCCTGGTTATAATCAGCTCGCCATCCGCCGTATCAATGGCATTTCCTTCCAGAAATTCCACGACTTTTGACTGATTCTCCAGGGAGAAGACAGCCTCCACCCGCAGCCAGTCCCGCCCGCTTCTAATCAGGTCCGTGGACAGGCGGCTGCCCAGCATGGCCCCCAGTGCATCAATCAAAATTGACTTGCCGGCACCTGTTTCGCCAGTCAGAATGTTCAGGCCCTTATCAAATTCAATCTGAATATGCTCCAAAAGAGCAAAATTCCACACAGTAAGCGTATTTAGCATGCCAATCCCCTATTCTCTAATCCTCTCGCCCTCATGCTTCCTCTGCCATGGCCTTCATTCTCGTAACGATGCCCCGCGCCAGCTCCTTCTGCTTCACTACCGCCAGCACCGTATCATCACCGGCCACCGTGCCGATGATTTCCGGCCATTGGGCATTGTCCAGGGCAAAGGCCACCGTGCCGCCGGCCCCCGGCTGTGTCTTGATTACCACGATATTTTCACTGAAATCAATGCTGGTTACAGCATCCTGAAAGGTTTTCTGCATTTTGGATTCGGAATGCACCTGCTGTACATCCAGCGGGTAGGAATAGCGATACTTGCCGTGCCCGTAGGGAATCTTGACCAGATTCAGCTCCTTGATGTCCCTTGATACGGTAGCCTGGGTGACCTCAATCTTCTGCTCCTTCAGGGCCGCCGCCAGCTCCTCCTGTGTCTCGATGATCTGTGCCTCAATAATAGCCTTTATCTTGGCCTGTCGATAGTTTTTCAAAGTTTTCACCTCGCTATAAATTACGCCATAGCTTATTTTTCAGGGTGTAGTAGTAATTCCTGTCCTCGAACTTGATAATCTTGGCAGGATTCTTTGCCTTGCGGATGGTCACCTCATCACCCGGAAGCATCGGATAGCTTTCCTGCCCATCCAGAGTTATCTGGATATCCTGATGCACCGCCGCAATATGGATGCGCACATGGTCCTCATCGGAAATCACCATGGGGCGAACCTCCAATGTATGAGGGCAGATAGGCGTTATCAGAAGCGACTTGACGACGGGATTGATAATCGGGCCTCCGGCCGACAAAGAATACGCCGTGGAGCCGGTAGCCGTGGAGACAATCACCCCGTCCGCCTTGTAGTCGGTCAGGCGACAGCCGGCAACGCTCATGCCCAGATGCAGCATCCGGGAAACACCGCCCTTGCAGATGACCACGTCGTTGAGGGCATGGCCCAAAAAACGCTTCTCGCCGCGGCTGTAATGGGAGCTGGAAATAACCGTCCGCTCCTCAATGTAATACTGATTTTTCAGCAGCTTGCCGAGGCGGCTCTCCAGCTCCGGCACCTCAATATCCGCCAGAAAGCCCACGTTGCCTATATTGATGCCACAGCAGGGGATATCCTTGGCGTAAAGCTGTCTGCACACGCCCAGAAGCGTGCCGTCACCGCCGATGCTCAGCCCGATATCCACATTCTGCTCGTCAACGCGCTGTACACCCAGCTCCGGATAGCCAAAGAGCCTTGCCGTGGCCTCCGGCATCACCAGCCGCACATCCTTATCCGCAAAAAAAGCAACAATCCGCTCCAGCACTCCGGCTGATTCACTTTTTTCTATGTTGGGAAAAATTGCTATTGTCTTCATCGTACACCTCAAAAGGTACACCAGCTAAAATACCATTTACAATCAGCACTGCAACAGGTTCATTTATCCAGCGCGCCGTGGGCCAGCCTGACGATTTCCTGCACCAGACCGTCAGTGACCCCGTCGGCGGCCTCCGCCGCCTTGTCCAGCCAGATGAGGTACTCTATGTTGCCCTCCGGCCCCTTGACCGGCGAATACGTCAGCGCCTTGGGCGTCAGGCCCATCTGCCGTGACAGGGAAACAACCCGGCTGATAACCTCTTCATGCACGCCGGCATCCCTGACGACGCCCTTCTTGCCTACCTTTTCCCTGCCTGCCTCAAACTGCGGCTTGATGAGGGCCACGATTTCACCCGACGGCTGCAGCATTTCCTTGACCGCCGGCAGTACCTTTTCCAGAGAAATAAAGGCTACATCTATTGAGGCCAGGTCAACCGCCTCCCCCAGCTGTTCAGGCGTAACATTGCGCACGTTGGTGCGCTCCATGTTGACTACCCGCTCATCGGTGCGCAGGCTCCAGGCCAGCTGGCCATAGCCCACGTCAATGGCAAACACCTTCACCGCCCCGTTCTGCAGCATGCAGTCCGTAAAGCCGCCGGTGGAAGCGCCGATATCAGCGGCCACCTTTCCCTGCAGGGAAACGCCAAATTCCTTAATGGCCTTTTCCAGTTTCAGGCCGCCGCGGCTCACATAGGGAAGCGTGTCCCCCAGCACGCGTATTTCAGCCTCCGGCTTGACCATTGTGCCGGCCTTATCTATTTTTTGTCCGTCTACCAGCACCAGGCCCGCCATGATAGTTGTCTTGGCCCGCTCCCTGCTCTGAACGAGATTGCGCCTGACCAGCAGTGCGTCCAGTCTTTCCTTTGCCATCAGTCCATACCACCAATATTTTCAATAATTCTGTCAGCTATCTGCTGGGCCGTAAGCCCGCATTTTTCCAGCAGCTGCGGGCAGGAGCCATGCTCGATGAACTCGTCCTTTATGCCAAAACGCATGATGCGGCACTGACTGCCGGAATCCGCCATGTACTCCGCCACCGCGGAACCGAAGCCGCCCGCCAGGGCGTTTTCTTCCAGCGTAACCCAGAGGGACGGCTGACGCTCTATCAGCCAGTTCAGCATTGCCGTATCCAGCGGCTTTACAAAGCGCATGTTGATGACCGTCGCCTTGATATTGGCCATGTTCAGTATGCGGGCCGCCTCAATGGCCTGCTTGACCATACTGCCGATGGCCAGCAGGGCCGCGCCCCTGCCATCACCGGAAATCAGCTCCGCCCTGCCTATCTCAAGCACCCTGGCCTCTTCGGCCAGCTCAATGCCCGTAGCCGAGCCGCGAGGATAGCGCACCGCCGCAGGGCCGTCATATCCGGCGGCCGTGTACAGCATATTTCTCAGCTCATTTTCATCCTTTGGCGCCATAATCACCATGTTGGGAATGTGCCGCAGATAGGAATAGTCAAATACGCCGTGATGGGTAGGGCCGTCCGCCCCCACCAGCCCGGCCCTGTCCAGACACAGCGTCACCGGCAGGTTCTGCAGGCACACATCATGTACGATCTGGTCATAGGCCCGCTGGGCGAAGGTGGAATAAAGGGCCACCATCGGATGCGCCCCGGCGGCGGCCATCCCTGCCGCCATGGTCACCGCATGTTCCTCGGCGATACCCACATCAAAAAATCTCTCCGGGAACTGCTTTGCAAATGCCTTCAGGCCTGTACCTGACGGCATCGCCGCCGTAATGGCCACAACGCTGTGATTGCTGTAGCCAAGCTCCAGCATCGTGCGGCTGAAAATATCCGTATAGGACGGCGGCGCGGCAGGATTCTTTATAGGTTCTCCCGTTGCCTTGTTGAACCTGCTGATGCCGTGGAACCTGTCCGGCTTCTCTTCCGCAGGCAGGTAGCCCTTTCCCTTCCTTGTGCGCACATGTACAAGCACAGGGCCGTCAATATGGCTCAGCTGCCGGAAGACAGCCTGCATGCTTTCAATGTTGTGTCCGTCAATAGGCCCTATGTAGCTGAAACCCATTTCCTCGAACCAGCCCCCCGGCGTAATGGCCGCCTTGACGCCATCCTTTAGATACTCCGCCGTCTTCAGCACCGTATCACCGATGCGGGGTATGTTCCTGAAAAAGCCCTCAATGTCCTTTTTGGCCCTGGCATACTGCGGCGCCAGCTTGATGCGGGACAGGTATTCCGACATAGCACCGACATTTTTATCAATGGACATTTCGTTATCGTTGAGGATAACCACCAGCCGCCTGCCCAGCGCACCGGCATAATTCAGTCCTTCGTAGGCCTCGCCCCCGGTGAGGGCGCCATCACCGATAACAGCCACTACGCTGTAATCCTTGCCCTCCAAATCGCGCACTATGGACATGCCCAGGGCGGCCGATATGGATGTGCTGGCATGCCCCGTACCGAAAGCGTCATATTTTGATTCGGAACGTTTCGGGAAGCCGGTAATCCCCGACATGGTACGCAGGGTGGCAAAGGACTCCCTGCGCCCGGTCAGAATCTTGTGCGCATAAGCCTGATGGCCTACATCCCAGATAACCCTGTCCTTCTCTGGATTGAACACGCTGTACAGTGCCAGCGTCAAATCCACCGTGCCCAGGCTTGGCGCCAGATGCCCGCCATTTTTTGCACAGGTGTCGATTATCATGCGGCGCAGTTCTGCGGCCAGCGACTGTAAATGGGGCAGGGACAGCTTCTGGATATCCGCCGGATGCTTGATGCTATCTAAAATTTGTTCCACACAAAATCTCCCCTTTTACTTATTGCGTTCCAGGAGCATCTGCACCAGCTCCCGCAGGAAATCTGCCTCTCTGCCAAAAGGCTCCAGCGCCTTCAAGGCCCTTGCCACGGTTTCTGCCGCCAGCTCCCGCGCCTTTTCCAGCGAGGTCAGCGTAACGTAGGTGGACTTGTCATTTCTTTCGTCACTGCCCACCGGCTTGCCGATTACGGCCTCATCGCCCACCACATCGAGGATATCATCCGTAATCTGGAAGGCCAGACCGAAGCAGTCCGCATAGGTAGTCAGCGCCTCCAGCCTGACAGCATCAGCGCCGCCCAAGATAGCGCCGCTCCTGATGGCCGCCCTGAACAGGGCGCCTGTCTTGCCCATGTGCATCCTGCGCAATTCTTCCAGAGAAATCTTTTTTCCCTCGGAAAGCATGTCAATAACCTGACCGCCCACCATGCCATTCGGGCCGGCGGCCACGCTCATTTCCCTCACAACCTGCACCAGAACCTCCGCAGGCACTCCCTGCTGGCGCAGGATAACCTCAAAGGCCTGGGTCAAAAGGGCATCACCGGCCAGAATAGCCAGCGCTTCGCCATATACCTTGTGATTGGTCAGCTTGCCACGGCGGTAATCGTCATTGTCCATGGCAGGCAGATCATCGTGAATCAGGGAATAGGTATGAATCATTTCTATGCCGCAGGCGGCCTGCAAAAAATCGGTTCCCCTTGCACCGACCGCATCCGCGGCGGCCATGACCAGAATCGGGCGCAGGCGCTTGCCTCCGGCCATCAGGCTGTACTTCATGGAATCGGCCAGCTCGGGAACAAGGGCGCTCTCAACGCCAAGCTCCTCCAGCAATGCGGCCTCAACCAGCTTTATCCGCTCATTCCATTGTGTCTTGTCCATTACCTTTCCCCCTCGATTATCAGTTCCTGCTCTGTTACACTGCCATCCGCGGACTCAGCCAGCAGTACATCCATCTGCTCCTCCGCTTTCTTCAATGCCTCCAGGCATTTGCCTGATAGCTCCATGCCTCTGGTATAATCTGCCATAACCTCTGCCAGCGGAGCTTCACCGCTCTCCAATCGGTTGACTATCTTTTCCAGCTCCTGCAGATTTTCCTCAAAGGAAGCCGTTTTCCTGCGTGGCATGTTTATACCTCCTCTATTTCAGTGACACGGGCCTTAAATGCACCATCCGCAACCCGCACGCTCACAATCTCATCCATACTTATTTTGTCTATGCTCGATATGATGGTGCCATCTGATTTCTGCGGCAGTCCATACCCCCGGCGCAATACGCCGGCAGGATTTACCAGCTCCAGCTTGTCTACCAGATGCCCCACCATCTGCCTGTTGTTCCTGATGTACAGGCCCGTTGCAGAAACCAGCCTCTCCCGAAGCATGTCCGCCTTCTGCTGGCGCTGCTGCAGCATCACTCCCGGCTGCCTGAACACAGGCCGCTCCATCAGGCTGGCAAGGTGAGCTTTGCCTCTTTCCAGCTGGCGCCGCAGGCTTCCCTTCATGCGAAGCTGCAGACCCTGCAGATGCCTGGCCAGCTCGCCCGCATCGCGCACGGCAAACTCCGCCGCCTGCGAAGGTGTCGCCGCCCTCTTGTCCGCCACAAAATCAGCCAAAGTAAAGTCCGTTTCATGCCCTACGGCGGAAATAACAGGGATGCGGGAGCGATAAATCGCACGCACCACGACCTCTTCATTGAAGGACCACAAATCCTCCATGGAGCCGCCGCCCCTGCCCACAATCAGCACGT
>NZ_JBJDWZ010000158.1:0-1612 GCF_051866355.1 Anaerovibrio sp.
GGGATGTATAGAGGCATAGCTAAGATGTATTTTGATGAGTGCGATTTGAGTTTTGAAGTTTGGAGGAGTTTTGCTTGAGTAATCAAGAAAACAAGGCAGAAAAGGTTGAGCAGCAGGAGTATACAATAAAAATTATTCCTCACAAGGGCGCCAATGTACACAGTATACATCTACCGGAGCGGTGGATAAAGTACGGGATTGCCTCCCTGGCTGCTGGCGCGGTGCTGCTGGCAGGCGCTTTCGGTTATTCCACCTATAGCAGTTATTCCCTGCGGAATGAGGCGGCGCAGATTGAAAGGCTGCAGCAGGTAAACAATGTCCAGCAGGAACAGCTTTTGCAGCTTTCCAAGAAGGCCAACAGCCTGCAGAACGAGCTGAACGAGCTGAGCCAGGTGGAGATGGAGCTGCGGCAGATTACCGGCGTTGAAGGCGGCAGTGCGGAGGAGCCGAGCGGCAACGGCGGTGACGGTACTCATAATGGGCAGGGCGGTCCGGTGGGGCAGAACCTGCAGATTGAGGATGTCAGTGCCGTGCTGGATGATCTGGAAAAGCGGGTGGCTGCCAGAAAGGCCAGTATTCAGCAGCTGCGGGAGGCCATGAAGCAGCAGCAGGAGCTGATTGCCTATCAGGAGAGCGTCAATGCATCTACTCCTTCCATCTGGCCTGCCAGCGGCGATGTAAGCTCCCCTTACGGTCTCAGGTGGGGTGGCTCCGACTATCATCCGGGCATTGATATTGCCAACGATTGCGGCACGCCGATTGTGGCAACTGCCGATGGCGTGGTGACAGATGCCGGCTGGAACAGCGGCGGCTACGGCAACATGGTGGACATTGAGCATGGCAATGGCTATATGACGCGTTATGCCCATGCGGAGTCAGTAGTGGTATCCCCGGGCCAGACGGTCAAGAGGGGACAGGTGATTGCCTACATGGGCAGCACCGGCTACAGCACCGGTCCTCATCTTCACTATGAGGTGCGTGTAAACGGCAAGCCGGTAAATCCGGTAGGATATTTATAATAGTTGAGGAGAAGATGTATGTTTGGCAGTATTCGTAAACAGGTTGATGAGACTATCAGCAATGATATTGAAACCATTATTGGCAAGAATACGGTTATCAAGGGGGAGATTGTCGGTGGCGGCAATCTGCGCGTAGATGGCACTGTCGATGGCGGCATTTCCATTGACGGCTGTGTAATCATTGGTGAAGCCGGTACTGTAAACGGCGATATCAAGGCGGTCAACCTCAATATTTCCGGTCAGGTAAACGGCAACGCAGATATTGCGGAGAACCTCTCCATCGCGGCCAGCGGCCAGCTGATAGGCGATGTCAAGGTGGGCAGCTTCAACATTGCCCAGGGGGGCGTCTTCAAGGGACGCAGTGAGATGTCCACAAGAACGCGGACGGAAATGGCAACAGAGGATTGACAGCCGGCGGCTGTGCTTACGGTTGCAATTATGGCAGTTGTGGTTGCAGTCACAGCTGCAATTGCCGTAACGATAGTATTATATAGCTGGAGCTTTCAGGCTGCTGTATAACCGTGCAGGTATGCAGCAGCCTTTTTCTATGCTGTATTTGGTATTGTAATGCCTTGTGAAAGAATAAAGTATAT
>NZ_JBJDWZ010000159.1:0-8684 GCF_051866355.1 Anaerovibrio sp.
GGCCGGATATCGCAGCTTTTTTGCGGCTGACAGGCTGCAGGTGCATTTTATAGACGTGGGTCAGGGTGATGCGGCGCTGGTTATAACTCCACACGGGCATGCCTTCATGATTGATGCCGGCGGTGTCAGGGAGGGCGGCTATGATATCGGCAGGATGGTAGATGTGCCGTATCTTCTGCATTACGGGGTCAGGCAGCTGGACTATATTTTTTTGACACATGCCCACGATGACCACGCGGCAGGCGTCAGGGGGATTCTGGGCAGGCTGCCGGTCAGGGCGGTGCTGATTGGCCATGAGGGGGCCGACGAATACCTGAAGGCCTTTGGGCGGGGAGAAAGCGGTAGAACGGCAAGCCTGCTGGCGCCTCTGCAGGAAAATACCTATCTGGAGCTGGACGGGGTGAGGATAGAGATATTGTATTCCCCGGAGAGCAGGGAGGTAATGCAGGGCAGTGTGGCGGCGACGGGCAATGAATATTCAAACCTCATCAGGGTGAGCTATGGCGATGCCAGCTTCTTGTTTACGGGGGATCTGGTTGCGGCGCAGGAAGCGGAGCTTTTGCGGCGGGGGACGCCGCTGCAGAGCACGGTGCTGAAGGTGGGGCATCATGGCAGCCGCACATCCAGCTCGGAAAAATTTTTGCAGGCGGTAAAGCCGCGCTGGGCGGTGATTTCCTGTGGATACGGCAACAGCTTCGGGCATCCGCACAGGGAAATAGTTCAGCGGCTTTCGGATGTGACCGGGGCGGAAATTCTGCGGACGGACGAGAAAGGAGCGATTGTGTTCAGGACGGACGGCAAAAGCATGGCGGTGGAATGCTACAGGGATTGACGCTAGGAAAGGCTTGTGCTATTTTACGTCGATAGTGCAGGCCTTGTTGTTAATGGCCGGGTTTGTGGTATAATGAAGCTGGTACGTCATTGATAGTATTTTTATTGGTATGTGTACACAGGATAAAGGTGTGTTATGAAATATGGTGAGCTGATGGCGGGACTGCGCAAGGGCAGTCCCGGGCATCTGTACCTTCTGGCAGGGGAGGAAGGCTACTTTATAGAGAAGGCGAAGGAACGGCTTTTGCAATGCTTTTTTCCTGACGGCTATCAGAAGGAGGATGTGCAGGTGCTGGAGGACGGCGTTTCCCTGAGTGAAATCATGGAAGCTGTGGAAACAGTGCCGTTTTTTCTGGATAAAAATGTGATTATCGTCAAGGCGGCAGGCTTGTTCAAGGACAAAAAGGCTGACGGGGAAGAAAAATCCGGCGGGAAATCAGGCGGCGCGGAGGAGCGTTTTTTTGCACTGCTGAAAAACATGCCGGAGTTTTCCTATGTGATTTTTGAGCTGCAGGGCAAGCCTGATAAGCGGAAAAAGCTGTACAAGGCCATCAGCAGTGCCGGACAGGTCATGGAGGCGGAGCCGATACGCGCCAGCAATGCAGGCGATTGGCTGCAGGGGAAGCTGCAGGAGCTGAACAAGGAAATGGATCGTCAGGCCTATGAATACTTTATAGGGGCAATCAGCAGCATGCAGACCGTAAATCTCAGCTTTCTCAGCAAGGAGCTGGAAAAGCTGGCGCTTTTTCTGGGTGCGTCCCGGAGGCGTATCAGCAGGGAGCAGCTTTTGCAGGTCTTTTCCGATGTGCCGGAAATTTCCAGCTTTGCCATGCTGAATGCCATCGGTGACAGGAATACGGCAAAGGCGCTGCAGCTTTTTAAAAGGCAGCTGGATAATGGCGTGTATTTCGTGCTGATTGTAGGCATGCTGGCGCGGCAGGTGCGGCTGTGGTGGCTGGCCCAGGAGCTGCAGTCACAGGGCGTCAGGGGCAGGGCACTGGCCTCCCGCCTGGGACAGCCGCCTTTTATTGCGGAAAAAACAGGCAGGGAAGCGGCTACCTTTCCGCCGGGAGCGCTGCGGAAAGCGCTTCTGGCCCTGTCTGATGCGGATTACGGCCTGAAAACGGGGCAGGCGGATATTGTGGAGCTGGAGGCGATTATTATCAGCCTGGGCAATCGGGAGGCGTGTACGCTCTGATGAAGGATTTTGGCATATACATACATATACCATTCTGCCGCCAGAAGTGCTTCTATTGTGATTTTCCCTCCTTTGCAGGGAAGGAAAAAATGATTGAGCCATATCTGGAGGCTTTGGAGCAGGAACTTGGGCAGGTGCGCCGGAGGTTGTCGGAGGCAGGCGAGGCGGTATTTGGCAGTGACGGCAAGCTGGCGCCGCAGACACTGTATATTGGCGGCGGTACACCTACGGTTTTGGAGACCGTAGCTCTACCAGATGTGTTTTATCTCCTGCAAAAGCATATAGATGTGGAAAATATCGGGGAGATTACCATAGAGGCAAATCCCGGTACAGTGGATGGGGAAAAGCTGCGGCTGCTGCGGCAGTTCGGCATCAGCAGGCTCAGCCTGGGGGTGCAGTCCTTTGATGATGGCTGCCTGCGGGCTATGGGGCGCATCCACAGCGGGCAGGAGGCCTTGGCGGCCGTAGCGGAGGCGCAGGCTGCGGGCTTTGGCAATATAAGCGTGGATTTGATGTACGGCCTGCCGGGTCAGGATATGAAAATCCTGCAGGAGTCAGTGGAAACGGCTCTGGCCCTGGGGGTGCAGCATATTTCCATTTATGGGCTGCAGCTGGAAGCGGGGACGGCCTTTGACAAAATGCAGCAGCAGGGACGGCTGATTCTGCCGTCAGATGAATTGACAGAGAAAATGTATGATTATATAACTGCTGTCCTGCCGGAGCGTGGCTATCAGCGATATGAGATTTCCAATTTTGCCCTGCCGGGCCGCGAAAGCAGGCACAATCTGTCCTACTGGCAGGATGTGCCGTATCTTGGCTTCGGCTCCGGGGCGCACAGCTACTGGGGGGACTGCCGCTATCAGAATCCCGCCAGAATAGAGGTGTATATGGAGGAAATCTTTCAGGGCAGGGCCATGTGCCATATAGAGGAAAGGCTGACCGAAAAAGCCCACATGGAAGAGTTCTGCTTTTTGGCGCTCAGGACGTCAGCCGGCATATCCGTCAGGAGGTTTGCAGCTGTTTTTGGCAGGGATGTGCATGAGGTGTATGGCGAAACGGTCAGCCGGCTGGTGCAGCTGGGCCTGCTGGCAGAGGACGGGGAGCGGATATGCCTGTCCCAGTCGGGTATGAAGTACGGCAATCAGGTCTTTGCAGAGTTTTTACTGCCGGATGCTTGAGGGGCTTGGCAGGATAAAATTATTTCGGGAAAAGTAAAATTTTTATTTTGACTTATTGACATTTTGACAAATACGCGGTATATTATGTTCATGAGTTAGCACTCACTGGATTTGAGTGCTAACAAGAGGAGGGGTGCAAATGCTGGATGAAAGAAAGCAGCGTATCCTTCAGGCAGTCATTCAGGATTATATATCCTCGGCAGAGCCTGTGGGCTCCAGAACATTGGCAAGGAAGTATGATTTGGGCGTGAGCCCTGCCACCATCAGGAATGAGATGGCTGATTTGGAGATGCTTGGCTATCTGGAGCATATACATACGTCGTCCGGCAGGGTTCCTTCCTCCAAGGGGTACCGGCTCTACGTGGATTCGCTGCTGCCGGTACAGCCCATGACCGATGCTGAGAAGGCCATGATTGATAAATGGTACAAGGCAAAGGTACAGCAGCTGGATCAGGTTTTTCAGGAAACTGCGAAAATTATTTCCCGCCTGACGCGGAATGTGTCGCTGGTGCTGGCACCGCAGATTTCCAAGGCGGCCTTTCGCTGCATGCAGTTCCTGCCGTTGGATGACCATCGCGTGATTGCGGTGCTGATGACGGATGCAGGCTTTGTGGAAAACCGTATCATGGAGATGCCTGCCGGCAGCTCCTTCGAGGATTTTCAGCGGATGGCAAAGGTCATCAACGGCTGTCTGGCCGGGCATACACTGGGAGCTATCCGGAGCGGGAGCCTGAAGAAGATTGAGGCCGAGATTGGCGACGATGGCCTGTATGAATCGGCTATGAACCTGATTGATAAGGCCCTGAATTCCCAGCGCAGGGAGCGGCTTTATCTGGGCGGCACCACGGAGATGATGGAGCAGCCTGAGTTTCACAATGTGGACAAGGTGAAGGAGCTTCTCATAATGCTGGAAAAGGACCAGCTGATGAAGGATATATTGAAGGCTCATCTGGGAGATGGCCTGACGGTCACTATCGGGCAGGAAAATGAGTACAGCGGCATCAAGGACTGCAGCATAATCACAGCCACCTATCATCTGGATGGCGAGCTGCTGGGGTCCATGGCAGTGCTGGGGCCTACCCGCATGGAGTATGGCCGGACCATGTCCCTGCTGAACTACATGAATAATAATCTGACAGAGGTAATCAAGAGATTGCACTGGTAGGGCGGGCATCAGGGATGCGTTGTCCTATCTACAATATATGAAGAGGTGAAAAGGTAATGCCTTTAGAAAATGAGGAAATAAAAGATACTGCCGAAGCGCAGGCTGACGATGCTTCTGCTGCTGAGGCTGATGAAGCGGCTGCAGCC
This sequence comes from Anaerovibrio sp., assembly GCF_051866355.1. Classification (GTDB taxonomy): domain Bacteria; phylum Bacillota; class Negativicutes; order Selenomonadales; family Selenomonadaceae; genus Anaerovibrio. The sequence goes on from NZ_JBJDWZ010000159.1 coordinate 4,519, forward strand.
GGTTCTGATGCCGGGGGCGCAGCTGATGAAGACGCCGGAACTGCTGATGCACAGGCGGAGGCCGGGGCAGAAGAGGCCGAGGATGCGCAGGCGGAGAACGCCGAGCTGGAGGCACTGAAAAAGCAGCTTGCCGAGGGTGTGGAGCGCATGAAGCGCCTGCAGGCAGATTTTGAAAATTTCCGCCGCCGTACCCGTCAGGAGAAGGAAGAGCTTTCCAGCATGGTGGTGCAGGACTTTATCAAGGAGCTTCTGCCGATGCTGGACAACTTTGACCGTGCCATGGCTGCGGAAGCAACCGATGCGGCGCAGTTCCAGCAGGGTATGGAGATGATTTACAACCAGCTGGCAGACATCCTGAAGAACAGGGGACTGGAGCTGATTGACACCAAGGCTGCCAAGTTTGACCCGAACTTCCATCAGGCAGTGATGCGGGTGGAAAACCCTGAGCTGGAGGATGAAACCATCGCCATGGAGCTGCAGAAGGGCTACATGGTGAAGGGCAAGGTTATACGCCCGTCCATGGTGCAGGTGGTGGCAAACAGCTAGCAGGCTGTGCCGCGCCGTTATCTGCGGCCGGCAGATATATGCTTATTGTGTAAATATTTCATATAGCGCACGTTATGGATTTTGTATGTGCGGACTGAATTTAAGGAGGAAATAGATTATGTCTAAGGTAATTGGTATTGACCTGGGTACTACCAACTCTGTAGTATCCGTTATGGAAGGCGGCGAGCCTACAGTAATCACTAATCCTGAAGGAAGCAGGATTACCCCGTCCGTTGTTGGTTTCACCAAGACCGGTGAGCGTCTGGTAGGCCAGCTGGCAAAGCGTCAGGCTGTATCCAACCCTGACCGCACCATTGCTTCCATCAAGCGTCACATGGGTGACAAGAGCTACAAGGTATCCATCGATGATAAGAGCTACACTCCGCCTGAGATTTCTGCCATGATTCTGCAGAAGCTGAAGGCTGATGCAGAGGCTTATCTGGGCGAGACTGTTGACAAGGCGGTTATCACCGTTCCTGCTTACTTTAACGACAGCCAGCGTCAGGCTACCAAGGATGCCGGCCAGATTGCAGGCCTTGAGGTGCTCCGCATCATCAACGAGCCGACTGCTGCAGCACTGGCTTATGGTATTGACAAGGATGAAACCCAGACCGTGCTGGTATTTGACCTGGGCGGCGGTACCTTCGACGTATCCATCATGGATATCGAGGATGGCGTATTTGAGGTTCGTGCTACCAATGGTGATACCCATCTGGGTGGCGACGACTTTGACCATGCAGTAATGCAGTGGATTGTTGATGAATTCAAGAAGGAAAACGGCATTGACCTGTCCGCGGACAAGATGAGCGCACAGCGCGTTATCGAGGCTGCCGAGAAGGCAAAGATTGAGCTTTCCAACATGGTTTCCACCAACATCAACCTGCCGTTTATCACTGCTGACGCTTCCGGCCCTAAGCATCTGGACCTGACCCTGACCCGTGCCAAGTTCGACGAGCTGACTGCCGACCTGGTGGAGCGCACCATGGTTCCTACCCGCAAGGCTATGCAGGATGCAGGCGTATCCGGCAGCGACATCACCAAGGTCCTGATGGTAGGCGGTTCTTCCCGTATTCCTGCCGTTCAGGAGGCTGTACGCAAGTATCTGGGCAAGGAGCCGCATCGTGGCATCAACCCTGATGAGTGCGTATCTGTAGGTGCTGCTATTCAGGGCGGCATCCTGTCCGGTGATGAAACTAACACCAAGGACGTTGTACTGCTGGACGTTACGCCGCTTTCCCTGGGCATCGAGACCCTGGGCGGCGTCTGCACCAGAATTATTGAGCGCAACACCACTATTCCTACCTCCAAGAGCCAGGTGTTCTCCACTGCCGCTGATAACCAGCCGGCTGTTGAGATTCATGTTCTGCAGGGTGAGCGCGAGATGGCTGCCGGCAACAAGACACTGGGCCGTTTCAGCCTGACCGACATTCCGCCAGCTCCGCGCGGCGTGCCTCAGATTGAGGTTACCTTCGATATCGACTCCAACGGTATCGTGCATGTATCCGCCAAGGATCTTGGTACCGGCAAGTCCCAGAACATTACCATCCAGTCCGACAGCGGCATGAGCAAGGAAGATATTGACCGCATGGTCAAGGAGGCCGAGGCTCACGCAGCAGAGGACAAGGCTCAGAAGGAAGGCATTGAAATCCGCAATAATGCTGATTCCATGGTTTATCAGGCCGAAAAGCTCATCAAGGAGATGGGTGACAAGGCAGAGGCCGCACAGGTGGAGAAGGCAAAGGCTGCTATTGAAAAGGTTAAGGAGGCCCTCAAGGGTACTGACACCGCAGCTATCAAGGCAGCTACCGATGAGCTGCAGGAGCCGCTGCATGCTATCAGTGCCGCTGCTTATCAGCAGGCACAGCAGGCTCAGCAGGCAGCCGGTGCACAGCAGAATGCAGGAGCCGGTGCAGGCCAGCAGTCTGCCGGCAAGCAGGATGATGATGTAATTGATGCTGAATTTACTGAAAGCAAATAATTAGCTGAAGTTTGTATGGGCTGCTGCCCGCGTGTGGTCTATCAAGTCACTGCACCAAGGTGGCAGCTCATATTTTCGTGTGATAGTGAAGTAGGTAAAGGTGAGATAAATGAGCGAAAAGCGTGATTATTATGAGGTCCTTGGCTTAAAAAAGGGAGCCTCTGATGATGAAATCAAGAAGGCCTACCGCAAGATGGCCATCAAATATCACCCTGACCGCAATCTGAATAACAAGGAAGAAGCCGAGGCACACATGAAGGAGATTAACGAGGCCTATGATGTGCTGAAGGATCCCCAGAAAAAGGCCCAGTATGACCAGTTCGGCCATGATGCCTTCACGGCCGGCGGCGGTGGAGCCGGTGGCTTTGGTGGCGGTTTCGGCGGCTTTGGCGGTGGCGGCTTCAGCGGCGGCTTCGGTGATTTTGGCGATATTTTTGATACGTTCTTTGGCGGCGGCGGACGCAGCCAGGCCCGCAGAAACGGCCCTGAGCAGGGTGCGGATCTGCGCATAGATATTGAGCTGACCTTTGAGGAAGCGGCCTTTGGCGTGGAGAAGGAGCTGAAGGTGCCGCGCATGGAGAACTGTACTGCCTGCGGCGGCACAGGAGCAGCTAAGGGAACCTCGCCGGAGGAGTGCTCCAACTGCCATGGCACCGGACAGGTGCAGTCCTACGCCAATACGCCTTTCGGGCGCATGGTAAATTCTCATGTCTGTGAGCGCTGCGGCGGCTCCGGCAAGATTATCAAGACGCCGTGCAAGGAGTGCGGCGGCCGTGGCCAGAAGAAGGTCAACAAGACCATCAAGGTCAAGATTCCTGCCGGTATTGACGAGGGTCAGCGCATCCGCGTGTCCGGCGGCGGCCAGGCAGGCAAGCGCGGCGGCCCTAGCGGCGATCTCTATGTATATGTTTATATCAAGCAGCATGAGCTGTTCACCCGTGAGGGCTATGATGTGCTGTGCGAAGTGCCGATTACCTTCGTGCAGGCGGCACTGGGCGATACCATCGAGGTGCCGACCATCCACGGCAAGGTGGAGATGAAGGTGGCCGCCGGTACTCAGTCCGGTACAGTTATGCGGCTCCGCGGCAAGGGGATTCCGATGCTGCGCCGCAGTGGCAATGGTGACCAGCATGTGCGCATCAAGGTGCTTACGCCACAGAAGCTGTCTGCCAAGCAGAAGGAGCTTTTGAAGGAGTTCGCCGAGCTGAGCGGCGGCAAGGTAAACCCGGAGCAGGAGAGCTTTTTCAGCAAGGTGAAAAAGGCTTTCAAGGGTGAATAAAAATTTCAGTTTTTCGTAGTGCTTATATGATACTTTGGTAATATAAACGAATAGTTTTTTGTTCGTGCACTCTGTTCAGATAAAGAGAGGGGCGAGTTGGGGCTGTACCTATAGAAAACCTTTGTTGTGCCTCGGTGCTTAGCGATACGCGAGCTGAAAGCGAAGCGTGAGCTTAGCATCCGCTAGGCACAATGAGGAGCGCGAGCGTGTTTTCTATAGGTATTGCCCCTGCTCACCCCTTTTTAATGTCTGAACAGAGTCCACGAAGTATCAAATTACGTCAGTATATGCACAAAGTAACAATCACCCACTACGATAAACTGAAATATACACCAGTTTTATTCGGCAGGCAAGTACGTCCAA
>NZ_JBJDWZ010000160.1:0-8550 GCF_051866355.1 Anaerovibrio sp.
TCCCCTCAATTCCTGCTGATATGATATTATTCGAGTAAATAGTGCTAAGTTATATTTACTGCAACAGCTTCATTGCGGTGTATAAGGAGTGTGTGGAATTGGGTAGTATAAAGGTAAGCGGTTTGTGCAAGGCCTTTGGTATAGATGAGCTCTTCAACGATGTGAGCTTTGAGATAAAGCGTGGTGAAAGGATAGGCTTTGTGGGGGCCAATGGCGCCGGCAAGTCAACCCTGATGAAGTGCCTGCTGGAAAAGGTGGAGTATGACAGGGGCGTTATCTCCATAGACCCGGCTGACACCATCGGCTACGTGGAACAGCAGGCGGAGATGGACAGCGAGGCAACCCTGTACGAAGAGCTGAAAAGCGCTTTTGCGGATGTGCTGGCACTGGCCGCGGCCAAGGAGGCCATGGAGGCGGAAATCAGGCACGACCACAGCGAGGAAAAAATGGCGGCTTACGGCAGGCTGGTGGAGCGCTTTGAGCATGCCGGAGGCTACGATTTTGAGAGCCGCATCCGCCGCACTGCCTTCGGGCTGGGGTTTGCCGAGGAGGATATGGAGAAAAGGGTGGCACTGTTCTCCGGCGGTCAGAAAACCCGCGTCTGCCTTGCCAAAGCCCTGCTCAGGGAGCCTGACTTCCTGTTTCTGGACGAGCCTACCAACCATCTGGACATTGGCATGATTGAGTGGCTGGAGGGATTTTTGCAGAGCTACAGCGGTGGCGTGCTGATTATTTCCCATGACCGTTTCTTTCTGGACAAGGTGACGAACCGCATTTTTGAGATAGAGAATAAAACCGTTACCGCCTACGAGGGCAACTACAGCTACTACATGAAGGTCAGGGAACAGCGCAGGGCGGCACAGCTTTCTGCCTATGAAAAACAGCAGGAGCACATCAGAAAGACCGAGGAATACATCAGGAAGTACAAGGCAGGCATCAAGTCCAAGCAGGCACGGGGCAGGCAGAGCCAGCTGAACCGGCTGGAGCGGATTGTGAGGCCGGCCGAGACGGCGGCCTTTAATTATTTTGCCTTCAATGAGCCGGGGGAGTGCGCCCAGCGGGTGGCGGAGCTGGAGGATGTGGCCTATCGCTTTCCTGATACGCAGAAAAAGCTGTTCGAGCATGTGGATGTGCTGATTCGCAAGGGGGACGGCGTGGCAATCGTGGGGCCAAACGGCGCCGGCAAGACCACCTTCCTGCGGCTGCTGGTAGGTGAGCTGGAAGCCTCGGAGGGGCGGATAAAGATTGGCTCACGGGTAAAAATCGGCTATTTTTCCCAGCAGCACGAGAGCCTGCACATGGAGCGCACCCTGCTGGAGGAAATGGAGTATGAGTACGGCCTGTCAGAGGAGCAGAGCCGCCGCTATCTGGGGGCCTTTCTTTTTCACGGGGACGAGGTGTTCAGGCTGATTGGCGCCCTGTCCGGCGGCGAGCAGTCACGGCTGGCATTTTTGAAGCTGATGCTGACGGGGGCAAATTTTTTGGTGCTGGACGAGCCGACCAACCATCTGGATATTCCGGCCAAGGAAGCGGTGGAGGAGGCCCTGTCCACCTTCCCGGGGACGTATATCACAGTTTCCCATGACCGCTATTTTCTGGACAAGGTGGCCAACTGCGTGCTGGAGATTGCAGATGGGCATCTGACCGAGTACGATGGCAACTACAGCTATTACCGTGAGAAAAAGGCGGAGGAAGCAAAAGCGGCTGAGGAAGCTGCCGCAGAGCAGGCGGCCAGGGAGGCCGCCCTGGCGAAAAAGGCCGCTGCCAAGGCAAAACAGCAGCAGGACGAGGCGGAAAGGGCTGCCGTGCAGCGGGCAGAGGCGCAGGCCGCCAGCAGGAAGCAGGCGCAGCTGGGAGCCATCCAGAAGATGAGCGAGGCAAAGCGCACGGAGCTCATTCAGCGGGCAGAGGCGGAGATTGCCATGGCAGAGGCGGAGCTGAAGATGCTGGAGCATGAGATGAACGATGTGAGCCTGCAGGCAGATCCGGCCAGGAGCCAGGAAATCGCCGAGGCCTATGCGGCCAAGGAACAGGAGATTCAGGTGAAGTACGAAAAATGGGAGCAGTTGACGGAGGCATAGGCGCATAGATGGAAGAGCTGGAAGCCCTGACGGGAGTTGTGGACAATATCATATTTGCCAGTCCAGAGGGTGGCTTCTGTGTTTTTCGCCTGCTGCCGGAGGGGCAGGGAAGCACTGTCACCGTGACCGTGCAGATGGATGCGCCCCTGCAGGGGCAGCAGCTTGACCTGAAAGGAAGGTGGGTGGAGCATCCACGTTTTGGCCCCCAGTTTCAGGCCGTTCACATGATAGCTTCCGCTCCTACCAGCGTAGAGGGCATCCGGCGTTTTCTGGGCTCCGGCATCATCGAGGGCGTCGGCAGGGCCATGGCGGCGCGCATTGTGGAAAAATTTGGCGGCATGGCCCTGGAAATTATTGAAAAGCAGCCCCACAGGCTGCAGGAGGTGCGGGGCATCGGCAGGAAGACAGCGGAAAAAATCCACGCCTCCTATCAGGAAAAGGCAGAGCTGCGGCAGATAATGCTCTGGCTGGAGCAGCACAATGTATCAGGCATCTATGCCGGGAAAATCTATGAGCGGTACGGCTCCTTCTCCGTAGAGGTCATGGAGCAGAATCCCTACCGCCTTGCCACTGAGATAGAGGGCATAGGTTTCAGTACGGCTGATGCTATCGCCGCCGGTATCGGCATGGATCCCTGTGACAGCTTCCGAGTATCGGCGGCCCTTGAGTACCAGCTGCAGAGAATCGCGGTGAACGGTCATTGCTGTGTGCCGGAAAACCAGCTGGTAGACGATGTGGAAAAGGGCATAAGGGTGCCGCGGGATGTGGTCTGGGACGTGCTGAAGCAGGACCTGGCCGCCGGCAGGCTGGATCAGGAAACCGTGGGTGGTACGCTTCTGGTTTATCCGGAGTACCTTTACCGGGCGGAGGTGGAGACGGCAGAAAGCCTGCTGTATCTGCAGGAAAAAGCCATGCCCATTGCGTCACGCAATCCGCGGCGGCTGGTGAAGAGCTGGGAGCAGGAGGCTTCGATTCAGCTGGCAGAGCAGCAGCGGCAGGCGGTGGAGGCCGTGTTTGAGCATGGCGTGTTCGTGCTGACCGGAGGGCCGGGTACGGGCAAGACCACCGTAGTTCGTGCCATGATCGAGATATTGGAAAAGCAGGGCCTGCAGATTCTGCTGGGGGCGCCTACCGGCCGGGCGGCCAAAAGGCTCAGCGAGGCGGCGGGGCGCGGGGCAAAGACAGTACATAGGCTGCTGGAGGCTTCCGGCGGTGATGGTGAAGGCTCCGGCTTCGGGCGCAATCAGGAGGAACCTCTGGAAGCGGATGTGATTATTCTGGACGAGGTTTCCATGATGGACATCGTGCTGATGAGCCATTTTCTGGAAGCAGTGCCTGCGGGCTGTCATTTGATTTTGGCGGGGGACGTGGATCAGCTTCCGGCAGTAGGGCCGGGGTCCGTGCTGAAGGACATCCTCCGCAGTGGCGTGATACCGCAGGTGTGCCTGACGGAAGTCTTTCGCCAGAGCGATGACAGCACCATTGTCATGAATGCCCATGCCATCAACGCCGGGCGGCTGCCCCGATGCTCGCTGGAGGAGGGCAGCGACTTTATTTTTATTGAACAGCAGGACCCGGAGTGGGTAGAGCAGCATATTGTTTCTTTGTGCAGGAAGATTCTGCCCGCCAGAGGCTACAACGTGCTGGAGGATGTGCAGGTGCTTTCGCCTATGCACCGTGGCGCCTGCGGCGTGGAAAGGCTGAACCAGCTTTTGCAGGAGGCGCTGAATCCCGCCGGGGCGGGGACGCCGGAGCTGGTGCACGGCGCAAGGGTATTCCGGCTGGGTGACAAGGTCATGCAGAATAAAAATAACTACGAAAAAGGCGTATTCAACGGGGATATCGGCTATATTACCGGTCTGGAGCCGGGCTGTATACGGGTGCAGTTCGGTGATGAAATGGAGCTGTCCTACGAAAGTGCGGAGCTTGGCCAGCTGCAGCCGGCCTACTGCATGACGGTGCACAAAAGCCAGGGCAGTGAGTATCCTGTGGTGGTACTGCCGCTGGTGCCGGGCCATCATGTGATGCTGCAGAGAAACCTGCTCTATACGGCAGTGACCAGAGCGAAGAAGCTGGTGATTCTGCTGGGCTCACGGGCCGCGCTGAACACCGCTGTAGCCAACGACAGGACAAAAAAACGCTATACGCTGCTGGCGGAAAGGCTGGGGCGCGGGCTGTAATAGGAAAGGCTGGAATGGCAGGTCAGCAATGCGTTCATAATGTGCGGGCGGTATATGATTGAAGCGGCGGGGTGAGTTTGTGTTTGACTGGATACTGGATTTTTTGTTTCCTCCTGCCTGTCCGGTGTGCGGCAGGTACATTGAGCAGAGGGATTGCTGGTGCAGTGACTGCCTGAAAAAGCTGGTTCAGCCCCGCCGCCTGCCTCTGGACGCTGAGATGAACAGCTTCCTTGACGGCGGCGTATGGGCGCTGGGCGTGTACGAGGCAGGGCTTCGCGATGTGCTTCGCCGCCTGAAATACGATGGCAGGAAAAACCTTTTGGGAGGACTGCATAGCTTCATCGGGGCGGGACTGGCGCGGGTGCCATCCCTGCCTGCGCCGGCAGGCCCCGCTTCCGGCGGGGGAGCTGGCGGGAGCTACGCTTTCACCGGCATGGAAAACGCGCCTGTGGCAGTTCCTGTTCCATTACACCCTGACAGGCTGAAGGAGCGGGGCTTCAATCAGAGCGAGCTCCTATTCAGGGAGCCCTTTGCCGCCCTGGGGGTTCCTATGGTTCCGGCCTTGATGAGAGTCCGTCCTACTGCGCCCCAGTTCGGGCTGACAGCGGCGGAACGCAGCAGGAATATGCAGGGAGCCTTTGCTGTGGCGGCAGGCACGGATTTATCCGGCAGGATGGTGATTATCGTTGACGATATCATGACAACCGGCGCAACCCTGTCAGAGTGTGCCAGGGCAGTCCGTGCCGCAGGGGCGGCGGGCATTATGGGGATTGTGGCCGCCTCCGGCAGAAAATGATGCGGTAAAAAATTTTATTGAATAAAAATACGGAATAACTTATAATAAAAGCGTACTGACAAGTTGTGGGGAGAGGTTTCTATGAATAAACTAAAAAATTGTTCCGGCTGCGGCAAGGTGTATATGGAAATCGGACAGGGAATGTGCAATGACTGCTACCGCAAGGAGCAGGAGGATGAGCAGGTGGTATACTCCTACGTCCGGGATCATGATAAGTGCAGCATCAAGCAGATTGTGGATGATACCGGTGTCAAGGAGCGGGTAATACTGCGCATGCTGAAACAGGGACGCTTTATTGCCAGCGGCTTTGAGATTACATACCCTTGCCAGGGCTGCGGCGCACCTATTACCACGGGCAAGCTCTGCAGCAAGTGCAGCAATGATATCATCAATCAGGCGAAGCGCCTGGAGGCTGCAAAGAGCGTAAGGAAGGTGGATAAAAGTTCCACCATGTACAATGCATCCCGCAACAGATAATGCTGATGGTAGGGCGTTGTCTGCTGCATGCTGACAGCATGGCGGATGGTGCGTCCGGCCGTGAACAGCTCAATATTTGAAGGCTAGCAGGATTATTTAAGAATCCTGCTATTTTTTTCGATATTTTTGCTAGGATTAAAAGATGAGGGTAAGTGCTTTTGCAATAAATTATAAGGCGCGAGATTATGAATTTATAGAAATAAGGATGGTGAAAAGTCGTGATTATAAATAACACTCTTCAGGGCGTAGCAGGCGTATACAGCAACTCCGGCAGCGTGAACAAGATTGCCAGGGCATACCGGCAGGAGGAACAGCTGAATGACAATATTCAGATATCCTCCCAGGGCCAGCAGTTCAGCGAGATTATGAAGAAGCTGAAGGCAGGCTCCGATGTGCGCATGGACAAGGTGACGGAGTATGAGAATATGATAGCCTCCGGCGCGTATCAGGTCAGCAACCATGATTTGGCAGAGAAGATTTTGCAGTACCGTTATTGATGATGAACCTGTGACAGCGGCACAGGGGGAGGATAGTCCATGTGGCAGGAATTGGCCAGAATACTGGCAGAGCTGATAACCGGTTATCAGAGGCTGAAACAGCTGAATGAGGAAAAAAGGGGTGTGCTGGTTCTTGTGAAAATGCAGGAGCTGGAGCAGCTGGTCAGGCAGGAGGAAGAGGTTATCAGCGCAATCCACCGGACTGAAAAAAAGCGGCAGGAGCTGATTGCCAGGATGGCGAAAGGCGGCATCAGGGTCAGCCCCGATATGCAGATGGACAGCGTATGGTCCCAGTGCCCTGAAAGGAAGCAGAGGGAAACCCTCTACAAGCTGCACAAGATGCTGGCCAGGCTGGTTGGTGAGGTGCAGGAGGCCTCTGCCAACAACGGGATTCTCATTGCCAGCGCACTGGACGCCGTCAATTTCCGGCTGAACCAGCTGGGTGGCTCCACTGTGGAGCCTGCTTATGGCAGCAGGGGGCAGGAGCAGGTGTCTCATGTAAAGAACTTTGATTTGGAGGTATAGCCGGTGCAGGAATTGATACATATTATCAGGCAGCAGCTGGTGCTGTGCCTAAGGCTGCTGGAGCTGACAGGAGAACAGCGCAACGCACTGGTGAATACGGCGGCTCCGGCTGTACAGCGGCTTACCAAGGAGATTGAAACCGTAGTAATAGATTTAAACAGGCTTGAAAAGAAGCGCCGCGAGTTTCTCCAGAAAAACAGCGGCAAGGACGCAGCGTCGTGGGTGGCCTGCCAGCCGGAAGGGCTGGAAAAGGATATGGCCAGGCAGCTGCTGGCAAAACAGGCAGGACTATTGCAGAAACTAAAGGAAGCCTCCGGCAACAATCTGCAATATTTAAATAAAAACATAGAATATATCGACTATAACGTGAATGTCATGACCCGTACAGCGGCAGGGGTAACCTACGGAACACCGGGCGATAGCGGTGGCAGGCCGGTACAGGGGAGCAAGATGTTTGAGGCAAATGTCTAGGACGGGCCTAACAGGGCAGTGCCGACAACATAATGCATTGCAGTACGGCGTATAGGGTATATATGCCGTGTGTTGTGACATGACATGCGTGACAAATATTGAGAGCAGGTGAAATAACATGCAGAGTACATTTTCCGGGCTGAATACCATGGTAAATGGTATCTATACAAACAGGCTGGGGCTGAATACAGTCGGCCACAATATCAGCAACTCCAATACGGAGGGATATTCCCGCCAGACGGCTCACGCGGCGGCTACGCCTTCCTCGGAGGTCTATACGCTGGCAGGTGCCAGCCAGGTGGGCAACGGCTCCACCGTTACCTCCGTTATCAGGGCGAGGGATATCTACGCTGACCGTCAGTTCTGGAAGGAAAACAGCACCAATGGCTACTACAACGGCAAGGCGAATAACTATGCCAAGATAGAGTCCATTTTCAACGATTCGGATAATACCGGCGTCCAGAATGCCATGGAGAAGTTTTATCAGGCGTGGGAGGACTGCTCCACCACTGCCAGCAGTGATACCAGCCGTCAGAATGTAATCAACGCCGGACAGAATTTTGCCCAGAGCCTGCAGATTGCGGCAAATCAGGTGCAGGAGCAGATAAACTCCCTGTATGACGATATTACCCTTAGTGTGGAAACTATCAATCGTCTCTTGGGGCAGGTTGTGGAGCTGAACAAGAACATTTCCGGCATCGAGGCCAACGGCGCCAATGCCAATGACCTGCGTGACCAGCGCGATCTGATTGTGGACCAGCTGACGGAGATGACGAATATTACTGTATACGAAACCAATAATGGCATGTATACCCTGGTAAGCAACGGCACAACTTTGGTAAACGGCATCACCAAGGTGGATTTGGAGATGTCCCCGCCGAAGAACAACAAGGAATACAGCCTGAATGATTATGATATTATCATCAAGCAGACAGGCACGATTTATTCTCCGGGGGGCGGTGAGCTGCAGGCCCAGTTCGAGGCGATTGCCGAGGACAAGGGGTATATTGATGATGTGGCGCGCATGGCTACCTTCCTGCTGACCACCCTTAACGACCAGCACAAGGCCGGTTATGGCATTGATGGCAACAAGGATAATCCTTTTGGCAATACCAATCCTGCTGATGATGCCACGACAGGCTTGAACTTCTTTGGCGAGTCGGACTATGTTTTTGAGTGGACGGAAGCTGACGGACTTACCGTAACCCGGAAGAATGCTGATGGTACTTTGATTGCAGGTTCTACGGAAAAGCTGACAGGTATGCAGATTCTGGATATTCTGGAGGTAAACGCGGAGCTGACTGCCGTTGACGGACATAAGAAGCTGGCCACCAGAAGCGGTGAGAGGGATGCTGATGGCAATTTGTTGTATCAGACCAAAGATCCGTCTACTGGTGCTATAGGAACAACCACTGACAGAAAAGATCCGAATATAGTAAAGGATGCAAGCGGCAACCCTGTTCCGGTTGATGTGAACGGCACAGGTGATGGCAGCAATGCTGTGTGGATAGCGGCCCTTCTCA
>NZ_JBJDWZ010000161.1:0-8368 GCF_051866355.1 Anaerovibrio sp.
CCTTATTTTTTGCTCTTAAAAGAAAATCGCTGTTACAGTGGGGAAAATTTATTTCTGTAACGGTGCTTCGGTGTTATTTGGAAGTGTTTCATAGGAAGTTTTGATTTGGTATAGTGGGATTGTAAGGATTTATTGGTATGAAAGTCCTGGTTTGTGTGGTGCATGCCGTGATATGTGCAATGTGCAATGTGCAATGTACAGCGTGCAGTGGTACATGCAGGTTGTGGGAGCGGTGATTCGGGCGGCTATGGCAATACCATTGCAGGCACGCTCGCGCTATGAACATGAGCCTCACGCTGCTAAACTCATTCATCGCCTTGCGGCTCGAATTCGTTAAGAAGCGAGGCTCATATACATGCCTGCAACGGTACAGTCATAGCCGCCTGAGTGCGTGCTGTAAGCAACAGGATGTTTCATGCCAGACAAGTAATTGTTGGAATCATAGGATAGAAGAGGAGAGGTATTTATGTTAAAAGGGAAAAAGAAGGCTTTGGCAGCTCAGGTGCTATTGGGATTGATGGTTGCTGGTAATGCGTACACTGTGGATTGTGGCGTTGCCAATGCGGAAACCTACGTAATAGGTGGCAAAGAGCCCGGTGCCAGCACTCCGGCAGACGATACTACCCATTACTATGCAGGTGGTTGGTGGGCAACGGGCGTCATGTTAGGAGAGGGAGGAAAGTTATTAAGCAGTAGTTACAGTGATATTAGTAACAATGTGGTAAATGTGGACGTTGGTGGTGGTGATATGATGTCCATGCTTCCCACGGCTGGACCAACGGTGCCATGTTTGATACCAACTGGTATCAGGACAACATCACTTTCAACAGCAAGCGCATGCAGCTGAATCTTGATGTGGAGGATGGCCCGGGCTGGTCCGATCCTACCATCAACTACTCCGGTGCAGAGTTCCGCACCAAGACCGAGAACAGATACCACTATGGTTTGTACGAGGTATGTATGAAGCCGGCCAAGAGCGACGGTATTGTATCGTCCTTCTTCACATACACCGGTCCTTACGACAATCCTCCTACCCAGTGGGATGAGATTGATATTGAGTTTTTGGGCAAGGACACCACCAAGGCCCAGTTCAACTACTTTACCAACAGTCAGGGAAACCATGAGTATCTGTGTGATTTGGGCTTTGATGCCACCGAGGGCTTCCATGTGTATGCCTTTGACTGGCAGCCTGATTCCATCACCTGGTACGTGGATGGCAAGGAGGTTCACAAGGTAACTGAAAATATTCCTGTGACCCCTAGCATGATTATGGCTAATCTGTGGGCAGGCCGCGGCGTTGATGCCTGGCTGAATCCCGTGGATGATTCCAATTTCCCTGTTCAGGCAGAGTACAAGTGGATGAAGTTCACTCCGGCTAAATAACATTAGTCGTGTGATATACTAACCCTATTTTTATTTCCTATTTTTTACACGCCGAAACGGCAGCCTGTCCTCCCCAAGCTGGCTGCCGTTTTATCGTGCAAAAAAATAGCCTGCAACACTGTTTCATCCTTGAACAAAATTTCATCGAATATTGTTCGACCATGATTTCAAATTGTTTCTAAGCAGTTTCTAATATGCTATTCTTTATCCAGACGGAAGGGAACGAGGCAGGGAACTGGAAACGGGGTAGCAGCTTCCTGCGTCAGCTTTTCGTCATAGGCGTGAGGAATATCGCAGTTTGAGAGAAAAGGGGAGTATTTCATGAAAAAGAAGTTTTTGAGTGCAGCAGTTACTTTGGCTCTGGCAGCGGGTATCAGTGGGACGGCTTTGGCAGCAGAGGGAAGCCTTGCCGATGTGCCGAAGGATCACTGGTCCTATGCGGCTATTGATATGCTGGCGCAGGATGGCATTATCGAGGGGAATCCCGATGGGACCTTTGAGGGTGGACGTGCCATGAGCCGCTACGAGATGGCGGCTATTGTAGCCAGGGCAGTGGAAAATTCCAAGGAAGCAGACCTGAAGACCAGAGGGCTGGTGGAAATGCTGAAAGCTGAGTACAGCAGTGAGCTGGAGCGGCTCGATGCAAGAGTGGATTCCATCGAGAAGCGTCTGGACAATGTAATGCTCAGCGGCTTTGTCCGTGCCAAGTATGACAGCGACAGCCTTGAAAATCGCGCAGGCGATGACAACAACAAGCATTTTTACATGAATCTGGAAGGCAAGATGGCTGTAGCACCTGGCTGGGATGCTCACTTCCAGAGCGAGACCCGGAAGGGCTGGACAGTCAATCAGTCCTGGCGCGAAGGGGACAACGGCTCCAACGATCAGGATGGTACCTTCCAGCGCATCTGGGTTGAAGGAAAGATAGGCAAGGTCAACGTTACCACCGGTGCCAAGTGGTGGGGACTGGGCTTCCAGAATGTGCCATTCGGCCATGCTGCTGACGGTATTTCCGTGGATACTGATTTTGCCGAGGGCTGGAATGCCAAGGCATTTTATCTCCGTCCGCGGCAGGGTGACCTTGTGACGATGGCCAAGGGCAGTGACATTACCATTGCGGGCCTGAATGTGACAGGCAAGCTGGGGCATGCAGTGGAAACCAGCCTGACCTACGCCCACAATACGGAGAGCAAGAATGCGGCCGGTGTGTCGGAGCAGGGCATGAGCAATATGTGGGCGGCAGAGGCCAAGGCACAGGTTGCCAAAAATGTTGAGCTGATTGGCACCTATACCCGCACCAACGCTGATTCCGGCAATACCAGCAAGGAGGTGCGCCTGAACTACAAGGGCACTGACCTGAGCGATGAAGGCTCCTTCGGCATCTATGGCCGCTGGTTTGATTTTGGGCATCACGGCGATTATTCCCATGATGATGAATGGGGCTCCCTGCCGGGCAATGCCAAGGGCTGGGTGCTGGGCGTAAAGTATGTGCCATACAAGAACATCGAGTGGGAAACCTTCTACTCCCAGCAGAAGAACCACGATGCGCAAGGGGAGTTTGACCGCAAGCTGTTCCGCACCCAGGTGGACTTCCACTTCTGATTTCAGGGAAATCACAGGTGAAATCTATAGGGTACAGATAGAAGCTATATGAGTTACAGGTGAAAGCTGTAGGTAAAATTGGGGATTTGCCATCTGCTCCGGCCGGGGCAGATGGCAGATAAAAAAGTTTTTGAATAGAGGGGTAGCAAATGAATAGACAGGAAATGTTTAATAAATTTCTTGAAGTGATGAACCGCTTTGCGCAGATAAAGGCGGTGGTGGCCATCAAGGACGGCTTCATCATGACCACGCCTTTTACCATCTGCGGGTCGTTGTTTCTGCTGATTGCCTGCCTGCCGATTCCCGGCTGGAACGAGCTGATGAGCGGCATGTTTGGCAAGGACTGGGCTGCACCGCTGTTTGCAGTCAGTGGCGGTACGTTCAGCATTCTGGCGCTGATTATCGTGGTGTGCAACGCCTACAAGTATGTTTCCAACGAAGGGCTTGACGGCATGACAGCCGCAGGGCTGGCCCTGTCGGCCTTTGTGATAGTGCTGCCTCCGGAGATTGTGCTGGAGGACGGACAGGTGGTAGGGAATGTGATTTCCAAAAACTGGGCTGGTTCCAACGGTATTATTACTGCATTGATTGTGGCATACATCACCAGCCGCATTTACTGCTACTGCGTCAAGAATCACATCGGCATCAGGATGCCTGATTCTGTGCCGGGCGGCGTAGTGAGGGCTTTTGAGGCGCTGACACCTGGTTTTCTGGTGTTTACGCTGGCCGCACTGGTGTGGGGCGTATGTCATTTTGCCGCCAATACCTCTGCGCCGGAGCTTTTGTTCAGCGCCATTCAGGTGCCTTTGCAGAGCTTGTCCGATACATTGGCTGGCGGTTCCATCATCGTGGGACTGCAGAGCGTACTGTTCTGGGCAGGTATTCATGGCCCGAATGTGGTGGGCGGCGTGGTAAACCCGATGCTGATTGCCAACTCGCTGGATAATCAGGCCCTGCTGGATGCAGGCTTGGCGCTGGCCGGCAATCCTGCCGCCAAGCTCATGACGATTCAGGTTTCTGATGTGTTCGTCAAGTCCGGCGGCTGTGGCATGACCCTGGGACTGATTATTGCCTCCTATATGGTGGCCAAATCCGAACAGCTTACCTCACTGACCAAAATGGCTACAGTGCCGGGGCTGTTCAACATCAATGAACCGATTATCTTCGGCCTGCCGGTAGTGTTTAACGGCCTGCTTCTGGTACCGTTCATCCTGGTGCCTGTGGCCGCCTTCGTTATCACCTATATGGCCATGCTGGCAGGCTTTCTTTCACCGATGGGGGCTATTCAGGTACCGTGGACTACGCCGCCTGTGATTGCGGGGCTCCTGCTGGATGGCTGGCAGGGTGCAGTGATTCAGCTGATAAACCTTGCCCTGTCGGTAGTAATTTACCTGCCTTTTGTCAAGAGGCTTGATAGTACCTGTCTTGAGGAAGAAAAGACAATGAATGATTTAGCATAGTCCGTCCCCTTATAGAAAGGCTGTGCCGAAACAGGCTGTTGCATAAAAACAGACGGCTGTTTTGGCACAGCCTGTTGAGGTGTTTGGATATCGGTTGGATGTATCGGATAATTTTTTGTTCTTATAGTATATTTTGACAAGTTTTAACATGTTTTGCTAAAATAATCAGGGAGATATAACAGGGGACATAATCAGGCAAATTTTTGTTGCAGGAGGGGATGATAGTTTGTCCAGGCTGATAAGGGCACTAAAGGCGCAGGATGGATTTTCTGATTCGGAGAAGGAGATAGCCGGTTTTCTGCTTGAGAATTATCGCAGTATTGCGGCCATGTCCACAAGGCAGCTGGCCCAGCTGACATATACCAGCGCATCTACCATTGTGCGTTTTACGAAGCGCATGGGCTTTGAGGGGTATACGGAGTTCAAGGTGCGGTTTCTGACGGAAATGATGGAATATGTCAATGAAAACAGGCAGGATGATACGTTTACCAACAAGGATACAGTGCGTATCCTGATGGAGAAGGTGGCCTGCATGGAAAGGAGTGCCATCAAGGAAACCCACATGCATCTGGAGCCTGTACTGGTGGTCAAGGCAGTAAAGGAGATTATTGAGGCAGAACATGTGGATTTTTATGCCACGGATGACAATGTGCAGATTGCCAATCTGGCGGCCGTGAATCTGAGCATGGCGGACAAGGGATATACGCTTCCCATGTCCATATCCCAGATGTATCTGACCTCATCCAGAGAAAGCAGGAGGCATGTCGGTTTTGTCATAAGCAGGACAGGGGAAAACCGCATGCTGATAGATGTGGCAAAAAACCTGAAAGCCCACGGCGGCAGGTTTATTCTCATTACGGGTACACCGGATTCCACCCTTGGCAGAATGGCGGATGTGGTGCTTCCGGTGGTGACGGCGTCTACATTGGAGGAGCTGTGGACACGGGTCTTCTGGATTGGCTCCCAGTACGTGATTGATGTGATTTTTGCGGCCCTGCTGTCCAGAAAGGGCTTTAAGGCTGTAGGGGAAAGGGAACGGTGGCTTCGCAGTCATTTTCATTATTAAAATTCTGCTATCCATAAAACTGAAACTTTGTTTCAAGCCGGGAGTGCTTTTTGTGAAATGTCATTGCAGAAGGCACTCCCTTTGTTGTGGGGACGTTATCGGCAATGCTACAATGTTGCTATAAATCAAGGAACCAGAGAAGTTTTTTAGAAAGCAATTTTTAATTTAAGGAGAGAAAAAGCTATGGCGTTTCCAAAAGGTTTTTTGTGGGGCGGCGCGGTGGCGGCGCACCAGCTGGAGGGTGGCTGGAATGAAGGCGGCAAGGGACCGAGTGTTGCCGATGTAATGACGGCAGGGGGGCCGGGAATTCCCCGCGAGATTACGGATGGAGTGATTCCGGGCAAGCTTTATCCGAACCATGAGGCGATAGATTTTTATCATCGCTACAAGGAGGATATCGCCCTTTTGGCGAAGATGGGCTTCAAGTGCTTCCGTACCAGTATCGCCTGGACGAGAATTTTCCCGCAGGGCGATGAGCTGGAACCAAATGAGGAAGGCTTAAAGTTCTATGATGACCTTTTCGACGAGATGAAAAAGTACGGCATGGAGCCGGTAGTCACCCTGTCGCATTTTGAGCTTCCCCTGCATCTTGCTAATGAATACGGCGGCTGGCGGAACCGCAGGATGATTGAGTTCTTTGTCCGCTATGCAAAGGTGTGCTTTGAAAGGTACAGGGACAAGGTAAAATACTGGATGACCTTCAACGAGATTAACAATCAGCGCGAGGTTATCGGCGGCATGAGCGATCATCATGCCTTTCAGGATTCCGGCCTCCGCTATCAGGAGGGCGAGGACAGGTATCAGGCCATGTATCAGGCCGCCCATCATGAATTTGTGGCTTCGGCCATGGCCGTGATTGAGGGGCACAAGATTAATCCTGATATGTACATCGGCTGTATGATGGCGGTATGCCCTGTGTATCCTGCCAGTGCGGCGCCTCTTGACCAGATGGCCGCACTGAAGGAAATGGACAGGACCTTTGTTTTTGCTGATGTGCAGTGCCGCGGCCATTATCCGAGCTACATATTGAAGGAATGGGAGCGGTTTGGCACCCATATTCAGATGGAGCCGGGGGATTTGAAGCTGCTGAAGGAGGGCAAGGTGGATTATCTGGGCTTCTCTTACTACATGAGCTTTGCCAGCGCCTTTGATTCCGAGGACAAGCGCCATATCGGCAAGGAAGTAAAAAATCCGTTTGTCAAGGCCAACGACTGGGGCTGGCAGATTGACCCGGTGGGCCTGCGTTATACGCTGAATGTCCTGCAGGAGCGCTATGAGATGCCGCTGATGATTGTGGAGAACGGCATCGGCCTCCATGAGCATGAGGAAGCCGACGGCATGATTCACGACGATGCCCGCATTGAGTATTTTGCCAACCACATCAGCGAGATGAAGAAGGCCGTGGAGATTGACGGTGTTGCCCTGATGGGCTATTGCCCGTGGGGGCCGATAGACATCGTTTCTGCCAGCACCGGCGAGATGGAGAAGCGTTACGGTTTTATCTATGTTGACAAGAACAACAAGGGCGAGGGCACGCTGAACCGCAAGCCGAAGAAATCCTTCTACTGGTACAAGCGGGTTATTGAAACCAATGGTGAAAATCTTTCAAGGGAGATTGAAATCGGCTGACAAGCTATAAGCTGAGCCGTTCAATATATCAGATAGCCTCTCAGAATGTTATTGCTATAAAGAGGGGGAGGACAGCCTGGTACAGATTTGTGTACGCAAAGCCACAGGCTGTCCTTTCTATTGCAAAAAATATCCCGCGGGACAGCGGGGGAACGGGGAACGAGGGACGGCAGATACTGCCGGGACTGCAGTCCGCAGGTGATATATTGGTTGCGCGGGTATGCGGATATGACATATAATGATAGGCAAAGGATATATGTATACGGCAGGCAAAAGCTATGCCGTTTGTGCGGCCGGGGGTTGTTCTGGCCGTGCTGTACTGTTTGTAGTGCGCGCTTTTGCGCTAGGGGGAGGCGTTATATGTCAACATTAATCAAGGAGCTGAAAGAGCAGAAGGGCTACTCGGAATCGGAGAAGATGATAGCGGAGTTCATGCTGGAGAACTACCGGGGGATTGCGGCCATGTCCACCCGGCAGATGGCGAAAAAGACCTATACCAGTCCGTCGGCAATTGTCCGCTTCAGCCAGAAAATGGGTTTTGAAGGGTATACGGATTTCAAGGTGCAGTTTCTGGCAGAGATGATGCAGTACATGAACCAGCCTTCGGAGAGCGAGGTATTTACCAGCCGGGATACGGTGCGCAACGCCATTGAAAAGGCAACGCGCATGGAGCTGAACGCTATCAAGGAAACCAATTCGCGTCTGGAGCCATCCTATGTGGTGAAGGTACTGCAGTACCTTATGGAAGCGGAGCATATTGATTTTTATGCAACGGATGAAAACCTGAATATTGCGCGGCATGCCGCCAGCAATTTCGTCTTTATGGGCAAATCCTATACGGTGCCGCTGGCAGATACCCAGATGTATTTTATGTCCGTAAATGTCTCCAAAAAGCATTTTAACGTACTCATCAGCAGAACAGGGGAAAACCGCATGCTGGTGGATGCCGCCCACAATATCAAGGCACGGGGCGGCAAGATGCTGCTGATTACCGGGGAAAAGGATTCAACCCTGGGGCGGCTGGCGGATTTTGTGCTGGTATCGGCCAGCTCTGACAGGGTGGAAGCGCTGGGCTACCGCATCTGGTGGGTATGTGCCAGATATCTGGTGGATATGCTGATGGCGGCCATGATTACCCAGCGGGGGCTGGATTCCGTGGGCCAGCGGGACGAGTGGCTCAAGAAGAATTTTGTGATATAGCGTCGGGACACGGGTGCCCGCACCAGCC
>NZ_JBJDWZ010000162.1:0-7713 GCF_051866355.1 Anaerovibrio sp.
CATTTTCCTGACTATTTCTTTTCTAATTATTTTCCGAAAGGATTGTTTTCTAATAACCAAAAGCGCCCAGCAGCTTCACGACGTAGCGTCTAACATCTGTAGCCACTGCATTCACGGGCCTACTTCAATGTAATCAGCTCATACTCCCGTGTGCCCATGCCAATCTTCTCGGCATGCTCCAGCGTTTCCCTCCAATGCACATTTGGATTGCTGTCCATGAAATGATCATGATGATGATGCCAGTCCGGTTTAGCCAGATTGTCCCCCAGCTGGGAGTTCCTGACCGGCTCTGCCTTCTGGCACAGGTCAACGCAAGCCTGGTCAAGAGCGACGGCATCAAAGGAAGCCGCCATGCCGATATTTGGCAGAATTGCCGCATCGTTTTCCCCGTGACAGTCACAGTTCGGGGAGATATCCATCATCATATTGATGTGGAAGCATGGCCTGTCCTGCACTACAGCCTGGGCATACTCCGCCATCTTCTTGTCCAGAAGGTCACCGGCATCCCACTGCTCGTTGTGAATGGCATCAAAACCGCAGGCGCCTATACAGCGTCCGCAGCCCTTGCAGATATCCTTGTCAATAACAGCCTTGTTGTTCACGTAGGTAATGGCATCAGAGCCGCATTCCTTGGCACAGCGACGGCAGCCGCGACATTTTTCCTCATTCACTGCCACCTTGCCGGAGGAATGCTGCTCCATCTTGCCGGCACGGCTGCCACAGCCCATGCCGATATTCTTGATGGCGCCGCCAAAGCCCGTCATTTCGTGTCCCTTGAAATGCGCCAGGCTGATGAAGATATCCGCATCCATTACGGCACGGCCAATCTTGGCTGTCTTGCAGATTTCGCCATTCTTTACAGGCACTTCAACATCATCTGTCCCCTTCAGGCCGTCGCCGATAATAATCTGACAGCCGGTGGAAATGCTGTTAAAGCCGTTAATATTGGCGCACTCGATATGCTCAAGGGCATTCTTGCGGCTGCCCGGATACAGGGTGTTGCAATCCGTCAAAAAAGGCAGTCCCCCCTGCTCCCTGACCAGATCCGCAACAGCCTTCGCATAGTTCGGACGCAGAAAGGACAGGTTGCCCAGCTCACCAAAATGCATTTTGATAGCCACAAACTTTTTATCAAAGTCAATATTCCTGATTCCGGCGGCAATGCACAATCTCTGCAGCTTGACAGTCCAGCTGGTGCCTACCGATGTCCTGAAATCTGTAAAATAAACCTTTGCCTTTTCCATAAAGAAAACCTCCCCGTAAATACACAAAACACGTTTATATTATCACTCAAACCACCCCGCAGGTCAAGAAATAATATGCCTGCAGGCCGGGAAAATCAGTTCATCAGCCTCTCCTTCAGCCTGGTGTTGCGCTTGCTGACAGTAACATTGCGCACGGCATAGGCCAGCGCCTTTTTGCTGCCAATCATCACCAGCACTTTTTTGGCTCTGGTGATACCCGTGTACAGAAGATTTCTCTGCAGCATGACGAAATGCGTCATCAGCATGGGCATGACCACAATGGGATATTCGCTCCCCTGTGCCTTGTGAATAGTTGTCGCATAGGCATGCACAAGCTCATCCAGCTCCGACACATCATAATCAATCATCCTGCCGTCAAAAGTGACCTGCAGGGTGCGCCCCTGTACATCAATAGCCGCAATCCGGCCAATATCGCCGTTAAACACTTCCTTATCGTAGTTGTTCTTTATCTGCATTACCTTGTCATACAGCCGGAACACAAGGCCGCCCCGCCTCAGCCCCTCCCCGTCAGGATTCAGCGCCGCCTGCAGGGTCTGGTTCAGGCTGGTGCTTCCCAGAATACCGCGCTGCATAGGGGTCAGCACCTGTACCTCCGAGGGCCTGACGCCGTAGTATTGCGGCAGCTTTTTGCTGACCAGCGCCACGATTTCCTGCACGGCCTCTTCCGGGTTATCGTTGCTGATAAAGAAAAAATCCGTATTTCGTCCGTTGGATATATCCGGGAATTCACCTTTATTTATCCTGTGGGCATTGGTAATTATCCTGCTCTGCTGTGCCTGCCGGAAAATTCTGGTCAGACGTATCACAGGAAAACGTCCGCTGTCAATAATATCACGCAGTACATTACCGGCTCCCACCGATGGCAGCTGGTCTATATCACCTACCAGCACCAGCCGCATACTGCGCGGCAGTGCCTTCAAAAGCGAATTCATCAGTATAATGTCTATCATTGAACACTCGTCCACAATCAGCACATCACCCTCCAGCGGGTTTTCCTCGTTGCGCTGATACCCATCCGGGGGCTTGCACTCCAGCAGGCGGTGAATGGTTCTGGCAGGCATCCCCGTTGCCTCCGACATGCGCTTTGCCGCCCGGCCTGTAGGCGCGGCCAGCAAAATCTGCATGCCCATCTGGCCATAAGCGGCAATTATCCCCTGCACGGTAGTGGTCTTGCCGGTGCCGGGTCCGCCCGTCAGCACCATCACCTTTGAGCGCATTGCCTCCTGTATGGCAAGGGCCTGAATCTCATCGTACCGAATCCCCAGCTTCTTTTCCAGCGCCCCGATATCTGCCTGACACTCTATGCCAAGGGCCTCAAATACACTGCCGCCTGCCAGCCTCCCGCCGGAAGGTGCATTTTCTGCCTGCCCGCCTGCACCGGCATACGGCTCCGACAGCTGTATCAGCTTGCCTGCCGTACCCTTTTCGGCGTAGTTAAATGCAGGGAGAAAGATAGCGTCCTCCTCCAGTATCAGTTCCTCCTCTGCCAGCATGCTGTCCAGCGTCATCTGAATATGTGCGGCATCCGTTTCCAGAAGCTCCACAGCCTTGTTCACCAGCTGTTCCCGCCCTGCATACACATGCCCCTCATCAGCCAGGGCGGACAGCGTATACATAATGCCGCTTCTCAGCCGCACGAAGCTGTCTTTGCCAAAACCCAGCTTTTCTGCAATAGTATCCGCAGTCTTGAAGCCTATGCCCCAGATATCATCTGCCATGCGAAAAGGATTTTCCCTTACCTTGTCAATGGCTTCATTGCCGTATTCCTTGTAGATTTTGGCGGCATAGGCCGTGCTGACGCCGTTGGACTGCAGAAACAGCATGATATTTTTGACTTCCTTCTGCTTCTGCCAGCTTTCCTTGATCATGCGTATCCGCTTTTCGCCGATGCCCTCCACCTGACGCAGCCTGTCAATATCATCCTCAATAACCGTTATGGTTTCCGCCCCGAACAGCCGCACAATACGCTTGGCAAACTTCGGCCCTACGCCCTTAATCAGCCCGCTGCCCAGATATTTTTCGATGCCATAGACCGTGGCCGGCATGGTTTCCTCCCAGCTTTCCGCCACAAACTGGCGGCCATACCTGCTGTCCACCTTCCAGCTTCCTTCTATCAGAAGCACCGACCCCACGCTGGCATCCAGCAGATTGCCCACCACCGCCACCAGCTCGGCATAATCCTTCACCCTGACCTTCAAAACCGTGTATCCGGTTTCCGGGCTCTGATATGTAATTCTCTCTACCACGCAACGAAGCTTTGCCATAGCATCACACCCGCTCATTTTATCAATTTATAGCTCAATGGCTAGAACCATTCCCACGTCAGATACATTTATATTTTAACACAGAAAAGACAAAAATTGAAAAACTCAGCCGCCTCCGGCACAGAAATGCAGAAAAAACAGGCTGTTTTCATCTGGCTATAAATCTGATATTATATTATTATCATAAATTGACTATTTCTATATGCTCAATCTGATATTATACTATACAGCATATCATCATAATCTGGCCTATTGCACCGCATTACGCCATATGCCATATCATGCTGTGCTACGTTATGCTGTGCCTTGTACAGATTGTCATTTTTATTTATTAGGAGTGTGTTATCATGAAATTTACCGTCAAGGAAATCTGTCTTACCGCTTTATTTACTGCCCTGGTCTTTGTCATGACCTTTGTGCCGAAAATCCCTATTCCTCTTGGCTATGCCCATCTCGGCAATGCCGCAGTCTTTCTCGGTGTTATACTTATCGGCAAGCGCAACGGCGCCATCGCCGGTTCCATCGGTTCCGGGCTGGCTGACCTGATAGGCGGCTTTGCCATCTGGATTGTGCCTACCCTGATTATCAAATACGTTATGGCCATGATTTTTGCCTATGCAGGCGGCCAGACACAGCCGGGCAATTTTTCCATCAGCCGTCAGAGTATCCTTGGTCTTGTTCTCGCCTGCCTCTGGATGGTCGTTTCCTACACCCTGGCCGGTGCCTTCCTGTACGACAGCCTCGAAGCAGGACTGGCCTCCACACCGGGACTGGCCATGGAAGGTGTTTTGAACGCAATAGTATTCCTGATTCTGTCCAAGCCTCTGCAAAAAATACGCCTTTTAAAGTAACAACAGGGAGATATGGCTATGCTGACTTTGGAACTGCACAAAAATAAAAGCACCCCTCTTTACATGCAAATCTACAACTACATAAAAAACGAGGTGCTGTCCAGACGCCTGAAAGCCGGTACGAAGCTGCCCTCCAAGCGGGCGCTGGCCGCCCAGCTGGGCATAAGCACCATTACCATCGAGGGAGCCTATGGTCAGCTGATGGCGGAAGGCTATATTTATGCCAGGACGAAATCAGGCTACTACGTCTCGCCGCTGGAAAACATTCAGCAGGACACGGATAAATCCGCCGTTTTTTTCCGTCACAGCACACCGGGCGATGCACAGCTTTTTGCCAGTGACTGCAACGACAGCACAGCAGACAATGAGCCGCCGGCTATGCCGGCGGCTTCCTGCAAGGCGGCGGATGCCCGTACAGCAGCCGGCTCAGGCCTGCAGGATGTTCAGTCAGGAAATCCCTGCATTGACCTTTCCTCCAACAGCATACTGCCGGAAAACTTTCCCTTTAGCATCTGGACAAAGCTGCTTCGCCACACAATGGCCGAAAATCAGGCCCTGCTGTTGACAAAATCACCGACAGCCGGCATCTACAGCCTGCGCTGTGCTATTGCGGAGCATCTGCTGCGCTTTCGCGGCATGCGCATACAGCCGGAGCAGATTATCGTCGGCGCCGGAACGGAATATCTCTACGAGCTTATCATAAAACTGCTCGGCCGGGACAAAATCTACTGCGTAGAGGACCCGGGCTATCAGAAGCTGCAACGCATCTACACGGATAATGGCGCCTGCTGTTTTTCCCTGCCCATTGACCAGCAGGGCATGTCAGTGAGCGCCCTGAACACTGTCCGCTGTGATGTAATCCACATCAGCCCTTCCCATCATTTCCCTACGGGGATTATCACCCCGGTAAACCGCCGCTATGAGCTTCTGGGCTGGGCCACATCCGGCCAGCGCTACATCATTGAGGACGACTACGATACGGAGTTCCGCCTGGTGGGCAAGCCGATTCCCTCCCTGTTCAGCATGGATATGAGCGGCAAGGTTATCTACATGAATACCTTTTCCAAAAGCCTTACCTCCACCATCCGCATCAGCTACATGGTATTGCCGCCGCAGCTCATGGAGGAATTCAACCGCCGTCTGGGATATATGAGCTGTACCGTCTCAACCTTTGAGCAATACACCCTGGCCGAATTCATCAACCAGGGATATTTTGAGCGTCACATAAACCGCATGCGCAACAACTACAAGAAGCTCCGCCAACAGCTGCTGAAGGAGCTGCTGGCTCATCCTGACCATGACAAGATTCAGATACTGCAGCAGGCTTCGGGACTGTATTTCCTTTTGAAGATAAATACCAGCCTTTCCGACAGGGATTTGCGCTCCCGCCTTGAGCAGAACGGCGTACACCTGCAGTCACTGCAGCATTATTACCAGAACCGCCAGGCCGCACCGGAGCATACCTTCGTAGTCAATTACTCATCCCTGACGGAAGAGGATATCCCCCCTGCCGTGGCCTCGCTGTTCAAGAGCCTGTCCGAATAAAACGGTCCTGTCGGCAGTATCCCCCATCCTGCATCCCCTGCCCTATTCGATAAATTCCCCCGGTATGGCATTGATAAAGCGGCAGGGTATGCTGTCCCTTTCCAGAGCGGCAGTCAGATACAGCCTTTTCTTTGCCCTTGTGATTCCTACGTAAAAAAGCCGCGCTTCCTCGTCCAGCGTATTATTGGCAAGGGAAATTTTGCTGGGAAATACCCCCTCCTGCAAACCTGCCATAAAAACAGTATCAAACTCCGAGCCTTTGGCCTGATGCACCGTGATAATCGGAATGCGTGGCTTTTCCTGCAGCATCAGGTCCAGCTCCGTATTGGAAAGGGCCGTCAGGCGCAAAAAGCCCTGCATGGCATCATAGCCGGACAGCTCATTCCTGTCCAGCTGCCGTGCCTGCCGCACCAGATTCCTGAGATTTTCCAGACGGCTTTCCTCCTGCTGATAATGCCGCTCAATCCCCAGCCGCATTATGGTTTCCACCACCATCTGCCCCGGACGCATGTCGGCCAGCCTGCCCCGCAGGCAGTTCATCGCCTCCGCCAGCGGCGCAAAATTCCTTATGTGCCTGCTTATCAGGCTGCGGCGGACATCCCTTGAGGGCATAATATCATGCTCCACTGCATACAGCAGGATTTCCCCGGTAGCACATATATCATCAAAGGCATCATGGGTGGACTTATGCCCCACCTGAAAATAATCCCCCAGAAATTCCAGCCTGTGATTGGGCAGCCGGGGATAAAAACGGCGGAAAATATCCAGCGTGTCATAAAAGGCAGGAATATCCAGAGGTTCCAGTCCCAGCCTTGCCAGCTGGCTGGCTAAGATAGTCAGGTCAAAGACCACGTTGTGCCCCACCACCACACAGCCTCCGGCAAAATCCAGAAAATCCTGCAGTGCCCTTTCCGGCTCAACGCCTTTCTCCGCCAGCATGGCATCAGAAATATGATGCACCGCCTCGGACTGCCCCACGCTTCTTGAGGCCCTGACGTAATGCACCAGCCTGCCGCGCTCCTGCCCGTGAATATCCAGCTTGATTGCCGCCAGCTGGATGATTTCATCATGGGCGGTATCCAGTCCGGTAGCCTCCACATCAAAGACCACCACCTCGCCTTGTTCCAGTCCCCGCAGCAGCATTTCAAAAGGCTCTGCATACTTCTGGGCAGAGGCATGCAGAAAATCCGTAATGCGGATGCCTGCCGCCCTGTATTCCTCCGACTGTATCTTATTGACAGTGGCAGGGCCGATACGCCGCCCAAACCTCTTTACCAGCCGCAAAAGGCTGCTGGCATCCTGCGGATTGATAACCAGCCGCAGTGCCGCCACCACATCCTTGATTTCCTGACGTCGGAAGAATTTAAAATCATCTACCAGCATAAAATCAAGGGGAAAATCCTCCGCCTCCCGCTGTCCCAGCGCAAACTGCTCCTGCCTCTGCTGCTTTATGCGCATCAGAAAATCCGACAGCCTCTTGTTGTAATAATTCGACCGCGTCAGGATGCAGACCTTGGACAAATCCTCCGGCCGCAGCTTTTGCAGCTGATTATAAATCCAGCTTGCCTCGATATAGGTATTATTCAGCCTTTTATAGTGAATCTTCTCACCCTGTTCCTGGGACATAGCGGCGGCATCCTCCCGGAAAAGCCCCGCCACCTGCTCCGGAAAGCGATTTTTCAAAAAGCCGTAGGAGGCATCCAGCAGGGTTCTGACGGAGCGATAATTCTCATGAAATACCATCAGCACAGGATGGTACTCCCTGGCAAACCGCTCATAGATAAGCTG
>NZ_JBJDWZ010000163.1:0-7580 GCF_051866355.1 Anaerovibrio sp.
ATGATTTTTATATGCTGTCGCCTGTTTTTTGCTGTAAAGCTGATATGCGGCCTGCCAATGTAATAGCTTCTGCACGTAATGTCTTTCCCTGCTGATGGAATAACCTTGGCACGTAAAGCTTTTCCACCCGTAGATGCAACCCAAGGCGGAAAGTAATTTACACAACAGACAGCTCATGCCTGCCCACTGCAACCCCCTCTGTATTCAGCTGACCCAAATCAGGGAAATTCTTTCGCCCATGATAATCACTGCCGCCGGATATACGCAGCTTGTACTTTCTGGCATAAGCCACCAGTCTGCCTGTCTGCTCCATATCATAGCGCGAATAGTAGCACTCCAGTCCCTGCAGACCGAACGACAGCAACAGCTCCAGCTGACTGACAAGCTCCTGCTCCGTCAGCACCGGCTCGCCCACACCGCCATAGGGATGAGCCCAGACTGCAACGCCGCCAACATCGCAAATAGCCCTGATTGCTTCATCGGCAGGCAGGCGGCTGTCAAAGGTCGGACAATGATTGATATAATTCCTGATAGCCTCCGAAGCAGATGCCGCTACTCCCTGCTTTACCATCAGCTCCGCCAAATGCGGCTTGCCTGCACTGCCCCTGCGGCGCATGTCATCAACAGCCTCTTCAGCAAAGGCAATTCCGTATTCATGCCGCAAGAAGTCCAGCCGCTTCTCCAGCTTTTCCCGCCGAAGTTTTTCCCCCTTTGCCAGCACTGCCTGGAACGCCTCCTTCTGATAATCGTAGCCATAGCCCAGAATGTGGCATTTTCCCAGTGCCGTAATACAGGAAAATTCTATGCCTCGTATAAACTGTATAGGATTTTCGCTATTCTGCCGCCTTGCAAGCAGCTTTTCCATGTCCAGCACGCCTGCTATCGTATCATGGTCAGTCAGGGCAAAGCACTCTATGCCCGCCGCCTCTACCTTTGCCAACAATTCATCTGCCCTATCCCGTCCGTCGGAAGCATTGCTGTGCATGTGCAAATCCACCTTTGATTTTATACCGCCCATCGAAAACCATCCTTTCCCCCTGCAAAGAAAGCCACCTTGCTACGAATAACTATTTCTTACCCAGTCGCAAGGCAGGCCCTTTCCTCTCCGGCTCCTGTTTTCCCTGCTTCTCCCCATTCTCTTTCTTTGCTTTTTGCTCCTTATTTCCCAGATTGCCATATCCATTATCAAAAGGAATCCACCGAAGAGGCGTAACCGCCAGCACATTGCCATCTTCCTCCATGGTAACTGTCAGCGCCAGCACATCATTGCCATTAACATCTGTCAACAGCAAATAATACGCTGCACATACCTGTGTAGTAAACTGTAGAAGCCCCACAGCCTTCAAATAATCAAAATACGCTTCCATAACCGGAATTTCATTTTCTACGCAATTATCCACCATGCCTATGCAAAGCATCTGGCCGCCTTTTACCTCATAGCGGGTGGCGTTTTCTTCCAGTTCCTCGCACCGCGCCAAGTCCTCCTCATTCATGCCGTCTACCAGATCCTCCAGCACCGGCAAATAAAAGCAGACATCAACCTTGCCGTCCAAATCCCACTTCTCTGCCATATAAGGAATGCCATCAATCGTCACACCATGCGCATAACCGATATTTTCCTTGCCAATATTTCTCGGTGAAAAATTATACTGTATATAAGGGAACTCTGACTGGAACTGCTGCGGGGCATCATCTTCGACAGCGTCAACAGGGCTGTCATTAACGTCAGCAGCACTCTTTTCGCCATCTTCATCATCACACATATCAGCCATATCAATACCATCAGCCTGGTCAGCTACAGCCTCAACTCTTTTCATGTCACAAATATTTGCATAACTACCCAAAGACTGAATAAAGGCCAGAAAATTATTTGTCCGCTCATCATCCATAATACCGAAAATAATAGCATCAAAAAATCCTCTGTACCCCTTATCTATCAGCACCTCACGAAAATACCCGGCTACCCTGTAAGGATCATGCCCGAAGGCACCGCAACCCCATGCCCCCAGAACCAGCTCCCGATAGCCATGCCTGGCGGCCACCGCCACCATGCACTCAATGCGATGCTTCATGATGCGGTCAACCTCATCCATAGGAATATCCCTTGCCTGACGCCGCAAATTCAGGGCAGGAATTGTCACCACCGAGGTCATAAAGGGTTCCGTCAGAAAATTATCCTCTACATCACGGAACACGCACACATGAGGAGATATGAGCATATAATCCGACTCCGTCGGACTATGCAGGCGCTTGTTGTGCTTATACATCGCCGCGGCCTTTGCACTGCCAATGGACTTGTACAGAGTGCTTTCCCGGCACAGGCACTCCTCCTGGGCGTTACAGCCCTCCAAAAAACCGCCTCCCGGATTATAGGCATTGGCAAAATTCATCACCAGGCAGGTGTCCAGGCTTTGCGCCACAGTAAAGCTGTCCGCATCTGTCACCAGCATTAACGGCCTGTGATTTTCAGGAATATTTCGCTCTGCTACCTGACGTATGTCCTCCGCCTCTTCCGGAGTAATGCATATTACCTCCCCATAATCGCACTCAGGCAGTTCCTGCCTGCCAGCCTTGTTTTCATAAAATCCCTGCTCAATCACCTGCATTGTTTCCACAGCTATCCTGCGATGCTCATCCATCCTCATTGACCTGCTCATACCGACCCGCTCCCTTCACACAAACCACCTCATCAAGCATATATCATATACCATTACCATGCATCAGCTTTTTCTTCCGCGGTTTACATTCACGATATTTAACCTTCAGCTTAATTCCCCGCTGTGCCAACGCATCCTGAAAAGTATATATTTCAGAAATGCGGTTTTCTATGAAAACCCGTAAAATAATATCAAAATCATCAGCGTCCGACATGCCTAATCCGGCCTTTGCCAGAAACGCCTCTGCCTCATCAAGCCCCATGCCAAAATACAAAATGAACTTGGCAATAAACTGGCGGTCAGGCCTTTGCTCATAATTCATCACGCGGGAAAACTCCCTCCTGTCAATACCGGCACTGCCATAAGCCTCTGATAGCTTGACCCCTCTGGCATCAATCAGCCGTAACAGCATCTGCTGAAAATCCTCTCTGGGAGCCGCCAGCCTCCTGGCCATAACGCGTTCCCAGTATTCATCATCGGGATGTTCACGTTCCGCACTGTTTTCATATTGCCACGACCACATATCATCATACGTTGTATAATCATTTTCATCAAGATGCTTCTCAGGATTTCGGGCGATATATTCTTCATCAATGTGATTGCGTACCTGGGCAAAAAGCTTTTTACTCAGCTCAAAGGACGCACTGTCGTAAACCACCAGATACACCAGCAAATCATGCTGAATAACGTACTCGCTAATCACGGTCAGGGCAACGCGCATCGCATCATCCTTCGGATATTTCATATTGCCGCTGGACAACAGTGGAAAGGCTATGGATTTACAGCCCTTTTCCCGGGCCAGCGTCATGGCGGACAGGTAGGCACTGCGCAACAATGCTTCTTCACCGCGCCCACCATCCACATACAGAGGGCCTACCGCATGAATAATATATCTGCACGGCAGGCCGAACCCCTCCGTTGCCACCGCACAGCCTGGCTCGCAGGTGCCAATAGCCTCACAGGCCCTTTGCAGCTTTTCAACCCCTGCCTTTCTGAATATAGCATCGCTGGTACCATTGCCATGCTCCAGCCGTTTGTTGGCCGGATTGACAATAGCATCTGCCTCAATTTTAGTAATATCATTTCTCACAACAACCATTGGCATAACAAGCACCTCGCATATATCAGCATTAGCTACCATTTGTCGGTTATAGTTTATAGTTTATGGCTTACAACTTATAACTTATAGCTTATGGTTTATTTTTAACTTTTACAGCATGGAAATTTCTTCCATGCCAGAGGTGTTTTGGCCAGCAACGCACCTGCTTTTTCAAGAGCCACTGTAACGGCCACCACAGAATTATTATCTGCATCTTTAAGCATCAAAACATACCCATTGCGTTCTTCTGTCAAAAACTCTAGCAGCCCCCTGTCAACAAGATAGGAAAGATATGGCCTGATTCGATAAACATCGTCTACACACCCCAGATAACGCATACCACGGCAAAGGACATGATGCCCCTTACCCAGAGTATCAGCCGTAAAAAGCTCTGCCTCTGAATAATCGTCAAAAGGATAGGGCTTATCTCTATCATCATAACTGCTGCACCATATATCATGAATGTCAGACAAATAGAAGCACACGGATTTTTCGCCCTCGCACCCCCACTGCTCTGCCATATAAGCGTCCCACAATCTGGTGACACCATAGGCATAGCCAATATTCAGTTCACTGATGTTTTCAGGCGGGAAATTATAATGCACATAGCCATTTTGCGCCGGGTAATACCCTTTTAACACATTGTTTATAGCAAACTCACGATAGTCTATCTGCACCACGTCAGCAGCCTCGGCAGCCAGCATGGCAGCCACTTCAGGCTTGGAGGAAGATATATACTCATCAGTGTTATATATCTGCACATCGGCAAAAACCTCGTCAAAAACATCTAAATTATCTTGATGCTCTTGAGCATTCTGATTAGCTTGACCAGCTTTATTGTTATCTGGATTATCGTCGTCAAGAATAGCAAAACAGATATTGTCGAAATAATTGCGATACCCCTTTGTAACCAAAAGATTGTAAAAATACGAAGCGACACGCCGTGGATTATGCCCGAAGGCACCGCAGCCCCACGCCCCCAGAATGAGATTTTTGTATTTATACTCTATGGCAACAGCCAGCATATTTTCGATACGCCTGTACATGAGCTCATCAATATCCTGCTGAGCAGGCTGATGGGCATAGCCGTGCAGATTGACGGCAGGCACTGTAAGCACGGAGGCGGAATAAGGCTTTTCCAGCAGCTTGCTGGTGGCATTGTCACGGAACACGCATACATCTGGCGAAAGCAACATGTAGTCTGAAGCAGCCGGACTATTCAAGCTGCGGTTATAATCATACATACCAGCCGCCTTTTCATTGGACAGGGATGCATACAAGGTACTTTCACGGCACAGGCTTTCTTCCTGCGCTTCGGCACCATTCAGGAAACCGCCTCCCGGCGTAAAGGCATTGGCAAAATTCAGCACCAGGAATCTGTCAAAATCTGCAATAGCCCCAAAAGAACTATTACCCCAGACGTAAATATTGCCACAGTAAGGCTTCGGCAGCTTACGACCAAGCAATGACCATCTTGCTGCATCAGCCTGCTCAGGCGTTATAGCAATCACCTCAGCATAGTTGCGCTTCGGCAGCTCAACCCGCACACCATTGTGCTCATAATAACCCTGCCTGGTAATCTTCATGGTTTCTTTAGCAATTTTCTTCAACCGCATTCTTTTAGTATAGCTACCTGATTTATGATATTTATTTCTGGAAGCAACTATCTCTTCAGCCACCTTCATGGCTTCATCAGGCGGAAATTCGACACGATTATCTGCAACCTTCATCTTTTGCATGAATTGCTTCAATACAAGCTTGTGAACCAGCACTTTATTGCCAAACCCTAAATAAAAACAGGTCCAGCCATCGACCACATGGTCAATGTCGCATGCAAAAAGGGCAGGAAAAGCATTCTTCATTTTATTATAATTTAACTCGCCAAAATCTATCGATAATACTTTACCAGTTGATGTCAAAAAGATAACTTCACCATCAGGGGACGCCCCCATAGCACCTGCCGGTGCAACACGGCAGAACAAAACGTCTTTAAAAATAGTCTTGTTTATATCTTTATTGCGCAAATAGATAACGTTATTCATTGTACATCTGCCCCCTTCAGTTCTTCAACGCCTGTGCAGATTATCATATCACCTGCTTACAAGGATATTCTAGCATGTACATATAGTCAGTATGTCCGTATTTCAGGACATTTTTGTTATATGCCTGATATACAATAATGACAGAAGCAATTGAACATCATTAAACATCAATCTACGCTTATATGAGGTGATTACATGAATTACGAAAATGAAAACAATGAAAACGAGATTGTAGAATTTTCTCCTCGCAATAATGAACTGATCCTACAATGTGCCACTGACATTCTTTTCAAAATTGGCTTTACCCCAGAATCCCTCCTCGCCATGAATTCAATGTACAAAAATATGTTCATTGATGTCTATCTGCTCGACATCCTGACAAGTGATGAAAAGACCTATGAAGAAATAGAAGGTGCCTATCATATTATCAATTTTATGATACCGCCTGAAAAAAAAGAGTTTGAATAAATACCATTAACCATTATTCTATACAGAACCGGCATTGTCCTTCACGGGCAATGCTATTTTTTTACAAAAAAGACTACTACAAAAGGGCTGCCAGAAAATGACAGCCCTTATTTTTATACTCCTAATACTCCTGCCAGCCAATCCTTCATATTTTCATCATATTCAAAAATAAATTCTTGACCTCTAGGAGCAGCACGAAAAACACCAACTTTATCATCCTTATCCTTTGGCCAGCCATAAGAATTGCTATCGTGATATGTCATTTTGACCTTCTTAAAGGTGTCTCTATATCCACCAAAATCCCACTCACAACGATTAGCACTGTCTTGAGCTGTTAACTGCCTAGCTAATGAAAAATCAAAAATACCATATCCTTCTGCTTCCAATGATGGCATATTTTCTATAGATAAATTATCACTTGGAATATACAATTTGTTTATCTTTTTATCAAACTGGATGTGCGGATGCCAAGAATACTCTTTTTTAGCTTGTTTTAAATCTTCAGGTTGGGAAAGGTCTAAAATTTTCCCTACCTGCAGATAGCCCCAAATTACATGCAAATCACGTACAGGACTTTTATATTTCATTGTATTAAAATCAGCATGACGAAACCAGCCGTAGAATAAAAACAAGTCCCCCTTTTCAACCCCATGCTGCAATAAATGGGATTCAGCCTGGTCACATTGCCCAAAAGCCGGCTTCCAGTCAATTTTAGCTTTGGCATATCGATTTTTTA
This sequence comes from Anaerovibrio sp., assembly GCF_051866355.1. Taxonomy (GTDB): domain Bacteria; phylum Bacillota; class Negativicutes; order Selenomonadales; family Selenomonadaceae; genus Anaerovibrio. Next base: position 7,003 of record NZ_JBJDWZ010000163.1, read on the forward strand.
AATCAGGATCCAAGTGACATTCATCTACATTGACCTTTTTATCTAATCTTGCCCCTTTGCCCCGTGAAAGTCCCATGATTATATCGCTATAGGATTTTCCATAAAAATCTTTTAAATCGCTATATTTCGTACCACTACTTTCACATGGTATAGGCAAAGATAATAACGGCTTGCCATCAAATATAGGGCTGGCAATACCTCCATACTTAGAATCGAATCCCTTCCGGCTCAATATTATCTTCATTTGACTTCCTCCAATCCTTTTATACATTGTTAAAATTATTTGGTTTATTTTCATAATTGACATTATACTATATTTATTATAAAAATAAAATATTATTTTACAATTTCTGTTTCCGTTCCAGCAGTCAAGATATAAATCTTTTCACTAGACGATTATATTTTAACACATCCTCCATATTTACCTGTCCGTATGCTCGGACATAATACCATATCGAATAAAAAAGACTACCGCGCACATCATGTTACGCGGTAGCCGTCTAAATATGCAGGATACATTCCCATGTACCCTCACATCAGCTATTCATTTTCTTTGCCACATACTCCAGCATAATATG
>NZ_JBJDWZ010000164.1:0-41290 GCF_051866355.1 Anaerovibrio sp.
CGGTTTCCGTGCCGTTAACTGCCGTGCCATTCCATTCCACGGCAATCCTGCCCATCCTCTGGCAGAAGGATGCCGGGGTATCTATGTCCACCAGCCTGCCCTTGTTGATGATGGCCACCCTGCCGCAGAGATTTTCCGCTTCCTCTATGTAATGGGTGGTCAGCAGTACCGTTACGCCGTTGGCAGCCATCTCCCGGATTAAATCCCAGATGCGCCTTCTGACCTGCGGATCCAGAGCTACCGTCGGCTCATCCATAAAGAGGATTTTCGGCCTGTGTATCAGGGCACGGGCAATCAGCAGCCGCCTTTTCATGCCGCCGGACAGCTGTCTGGGCGGCATGTTCACCGTATCTTCCAGCTCGATATACCGCAAAAGCTCCGCAATCCGCCGCTTCCTGTCCGCCCCCTCCATGTGATGCAGCCTGCCGTGCAGCTCCATGTTGTGGCCAACACTCAGATCATTATCGAAATTTATATGCTGGGGCACGATGCCAATCATTTCCTTGATGGCCTTTTCATTTCCCTCCAGCGGCATGCCATCATAAAAAATCCTGCCGGCGGATTTCTCCGTCTGCATGGTCAGCATCCTGATGGTGGTGGTCTTGCCGGCGCCATTAGGCCCCAGCAGGCCGAAAATCTCCCCTTTTTTTATCTCAAAGGACAGCCCGTCCACCGCCAGCTTCCCGACAGTCCTGCCATCCCTGCCCTTCCTGATGAATTCCTTCGTCAGTCCCTCAACCTTTATCATCTGCTATCACCTGCACCAATCACCCGGCATCAGCCATTTCTCTCTCCTGCAAAGCCTGCGGCCCTGCCTCCCTGATAATTATACTTGAAAAGCCCTTGCCATAAAATACCTTTATATGGAATAACTGCAAAAAAATTCAGCACCGCCCCAAAGCAAAATAGGAAGCCCTGCAGGGCCTCCTATCCAAAGCATGCCTTAACCAAATCTTAAATTTGCCCTCTCAGGTCGTTATCCGTCATAGCGCACACAGTAGAATCCGACCAGACATTTTCAGCAGTTTCTATCATATCTATTATCGTATAGATAGGCAGGATAATACCCATAATCCCCAGCGGCACTCCCAGGGAGGACATGAGGGACAGGGTAAGGAAATAGCATCCCATCGGCACGCCTGCATTGCCTACCGCCGCCAGCACAGCGACGAACAGCCAGGTAATCATCGTCCCCATGGTCAGCTCGATGCCTGCATTCTGCATCACAAACAGCGAGGTCACCAGAATAAACGCCGCACAGCCATTCATGTTGATAGTGGTGCAGATTGGCAGGACGAAGCGGGAAACCTTCGGATTCACCTTCAAATTGCTTTCAGCCGAGGCCAGTGTGACAGGCAGCGTACCGGCAGAGCTCTTGGTGAACAGTGCCACGGCAATAGCCGGCAGCATCTTGCGGAAGACATGGAGAGGATTCAGTCCCCGCGCCAGCAGGAACAGCGGCAGCACGATGAAGAACTGGATGGCATTGCCTCCCAGCACCACAGCCACATACTTGCCCAAAGAACCCACAATCACTCCCGCCTCAATCTGGGCAGAAAGCTGGGCCGCAAAGGCCAGAATGCCCAGCGGCAACACGTAGAGAATGCCGCGAATCATGGTGAACAGAAGCTCCTGCAGTCCCTTGATCCCCTTAAGAAGCACCGTGCGATTCTCCGTCTCCGGCATAAAGGCAAGCCCCAGCCCGGCAAAGGCCGCAATCAGCAATACGGAAAGCACATTGCCCGCCAAAAACGGCTGCAGCATGTTGTTCGGAATAACGGAGAGAAAATGCTCATAATAAGACAGCTTTTCCAGCTTCTGCGGCACATCGGCGGCTCCGGCCCCGACAATGTCGGCCGGCAGGTTGCCCGGAGCAATCAGATTGTACATAATCAGCCCCACCAGAGCTGCTGAAAAGGTAGTCAGCAGCGTATAGGTAACAGCATGCACAAAAATCCTGCCGGTTTCCTTCTTGCTGCCCAAATCAGCCAGTGTCGTGATTACTGCCAGCGCAATAGTCGGCACGGCAATGAACTGAAACAGCCTTGTAAATACCGTCGCAATGAAATTAAACAGCCCGTTCAGTGCTTCAATATGCAGCCAGCCCAGTACACCGCCTGCTATCAGGGCGCCAAACCAGAGAAACAGCTGCTTTTTCTGCGCCGCAGCATCATTCCTGGCCATGGCCTCCCTGGCGGTTGCCGCCACAGAAGTCCTTTCATTTTTTTCAGACATACCAAAACCTTCTTTCAATTGAATGTGTTAATAACATATATCAAAACTATGCTTTTATACTTTATCACACTCCGCGGCTTATGTCAATCACGCAAAGATGATTAGCATCCCTGCAAAACATCCCGTAAAGTTAAAATGGTGGCACAGTCCGCCTATGCCACCATAATTTTATGATTCAATTAAACGATTCCCGTCACCATATAGAAGATTACACACAGGAACGGCACCAGGAACTTCATGCCCATAAGAACGGCAATATCGCCGTAGGAATCCTTGTGGCTCAGGCCGCAAATCGCCAGCATGGTCACCAGCGCGCCGCAGTGAGGCACAGGGTCAATGCCGATAGAGGAAATAGCCACGATGCGATGCAGAACCTCCAAAGGAATACCGGCCTGTGCCGCCATAGCCGCCCACTGGTCACCCAGCATGGAAAGGGCAATGGTCAGGCCGCCGGAAGCCGAACCGGTAAAGCCGCACATAACATTGGTGGTCAGCACTGCGGAAAACAGCGGGCCGCCGCCAAAATCAAGATTCAAAAGCAAATCCTTGATGACCACAAAGCCGCCCAGGCTGACTACAACGCAACCAAAGGCATAGCCGGAGGCCACATTCAGAACAGCACTGCAGGAAGAAATCGCCGAACCGTTGATGGTGGTCATCATGCCATCGGTGATGCGCAGATGCCTGCGGGCGATAATAGCTGCCACAATACTGCTCAAAATCAACGAAATGGTAATGGACCAGCCAGCCGAAATCTTGGCGACGGAATGAGCCAGCAGGCTGATTTTCAGCGGAACCAGCGACTCAAGGGAACTCTGGTCCCAATGGAAGGCCCAGTCCCAATTGAAAGGATTGGACAGGAAAACGTTCAAGCCGATAACCATAATCAGCGGAATAACGGAAACCTTCCAGTCCGGATTCGGAATCTTGTGCCTGCGCTGGCTGAACTCAATGTGGCGGCCGTAGCCCTCACCGGCAGCCTTCAGGCGCTTGGCGCGGAAGGAAATCCAGCCCCAGCCCATAAGCAGGAATATCAAGCTGGCAAATATGCCGATGCCCATGCCGGACCAGGTGGAAGTACCAAAATAAGAAGAAGGAATAATATTCTGAATCTGCGGCGTACCCGGCATAGCCACCATGGCAAAGGAAAAAATACCCATCCACAGCGCCGCTGGCAGAAGGCGCTTCGGAATATCCGCCTTCTTGAATACCACCGCACCAAAAGGATACATTACAAACGCAACAACGAACACGCTGAGTCCGCCATAGGTCAGGGCGCCACAGCCCAGAAGCACTGCCAGCACAGCCCTCTTTTCACCCAGCAGCTCAATAATTTTGCCTGCAACGGAAGCGGCCATGCCGCCTTTTTCCATCAGGCGGGCAAAAACTGCACCAAACAGGAAAATCGGATAGTAATTTTTCAGATATTCAGCCGCCTTCGTCATGTACAGCTCGCTGAAAACAGGCAGTGAGGCATGCTCGCTGCCCAGCGCGGCAACCACCGCAAACACTGGTGCAATCAGAATAATAGATGCCCCCCGGTACGCCATTACCATCAGTCCGATCAGGGCAACAAAAATTATTGCTGTGTCCATTAAATCCTACTCCTCCTATAATCACATTATACACATCCAGCCGGCAGGCAATCCCCAAAAGCTGTCGGCTTATATATTAATATCAGCATGCCAAACAATTGTCAAGCACCTAATTAGCACTTGTTAACAACAATAACAAATGATATATTTTCTTTATCACTATCATCGCGTTATAACCTATAGCTATAACCCTATGCGTCATTTATCTTGTGATTTACAATATTTATGGAACTATAAAATAAATAGGCCCCGGAAACTTGCTCCGAGGCCCTGTCGCCAGGGTACAGTCCACTGCACCCGCAACCATGAATGAAATGTATGAGCAATGCTTTCTTTGCAGCGCTGAAACCGCAAAGAAAAACCTTTCGTCAAAGTCATCACTGCCAATGAGGAAAGGCTCCTGCACTGCATTATGGCACACAAACAGCATCTGTTGCGCAAAAAATTGTACAACAAATAAACGCCAACATGCCACAAAAAAATCCTGACCAAAAGCCAGGATTAATGCACATAGTTGTAAAAAAATCCCCTTCCCATCACTCGCAGGTCTAACGGTGATTGCTAAACAGGCAGTTCTCCTGGCTTCAGATCATCGCTCAACCACGCCTTCCCAGATTGCTCCAGTGACATAAATGTGGCTTCGCTCCCTGCTACAGTGGCGGGACCGCGCCGGCCTTCAACCGGCTTCTCTTGTTAGGCCTATGCACAAGGCATATAGGCACCTGTTCCAATCTATATTCAGTTCTATAGGTTCAACAAATTCAACTTATGGCCTTATCTTAGCACCGAATGGAAAATGTGTCAACCCCGCTTTGAAAATATTTTGTATACACCTTCAGACATGCGCCGCGTGCATGGCCGCCCGTTTCTTGATGGCCCGTTCCCTGTTCAATCGCTCAATGGAAAACCGCTCAAACCTCCCCATTGAGAAAAAATAACCGCAAAATCCCAGCACAGCAATAAGTGCGGCAAATATGTACAAGGCCGAAAAGCCGAGAAGAGGAACTACGCTGCCCAGACAGTATGGACCAACCCCCGTTCCCATATCCAGTAGCATAAAATAAGTCGAGGTAGCCACCCCTACCTTACGGGATAAGGAGCAATGCAGGGCCAGGGCATGACATGCAGCTGTAATACTTCCATAACCTATTCCAAGAAAGACACCACCTGCCAGCAGCACGTAGTCGTTGACAGCAAAGGCTACAGTCAGCATGGAAATTATCAGCATCATCATAGCCGGATAAATCACTACATTGCCGCCTCTGTTATCCAGGAGCCAGCCAATCAGCGGGCGGCTAAGAATGGATGCCGCCGCAAAGCACAAAAAGAAAAATCTGCCACCAAAATCAGCCATACCATTAGCGGATGCATATTCCCCCAAATAGCTGAGGACAGTTGAATAGCAGACACCACCTACCAAGGCTATCAATGAAATAGCCACTGACTTTTTGGCAATAAAGTCGCATAGTGAAAATCCCTGAAAATCTGCCAGTTCCTTTTTCGTCAAAGCCCTTTCCGGCACCTTTACCAACAAGGATAATACAAAAATAACTATCGTCATAGCGGTACAAACCATAAGGCTGGCGTCAAAGTTGCCTGCATTGATAAAGCCCAATGCCACAAACGGCCCAACAGCCGATGCCATCGTTACACCAAGCGTATAATATCCGATGCCGCTGCCCATCCGTTTTAAAGGAATCAGGGAAGCCGCAATAATGCTGGCAGCCGTAGATGTTGCGCCAAAGGCCATCCCCTGCAAAAAACGCACCAGCATAAAGGATGCAACCCCCGAACAAAATCCATACATCAGCATCAGCAAAAAATACACCGCTGTACCGCACAAAAACATCCTGCGTCGCCCTACCAAATCTATATATCTGCCTGCCGGAAGGCGCATCACCAGGGAACCCACAACAAAAATTCCAGATGCCAGTCCTGCCATGCTAAGGGATACATGCCACGTGCTGATAGAATAACTGGTAGACCAAAGCATCAGCTGATAATGGACAACATATACCAGAAAATTGACTATAATATCAAGAATATAGCCTGCTGTCCATAGCTTTTCTCCCGTCAACGCCCTGTGGTGTTCCTCACTGCTGTCAACGCCATCCAAAACATGCTCCTGCCCATTGACGGACATGCCCGACATATTATCTGCCCTGTCATGACATGTCACTTCTCTCCTACGATACAGGCCTGTTATACCCTGACGCACGAGAATATCCTCCACATCACTCTCCGAAATATTCATTTCCTTGGATAATTCACTTACAAAACCAATGTCATTATAACGCATAGCTAACGCTCTCCTTTCGCATAAGAAAATAATCCCGTAGCTACAATTTGTCCAATATGCAAAAGTCATGTATCATCATACATGATGTGCATAAATCAATCCGCCTCATCGCCTTCCACAGCAGGAAATCTTCGGACTGCACTACTCATGCTTGTGATTATTATTACATTTATGCATGACAAACCATAAAAATGTTGCATAAAATTCCATTGTTTTTTTAGCTATGCCTGCGTATAATCTTCTACTGAAACAGCCCTGTACTGTTCTAAAAAAATAACCACCATTTTTTGCAAAGGAGATTTATACATGGAACTGCATCAGCTTGAATATTTTTGTACACTTGCCCGCATCAAACATTTTACAAATGCCTCAAGGGCAATTGCCGTTTCCCAGCCCGCTCTCAGCCGTTCCATCGCCAAGCTTGAAACAGAATTGGGCGTACAGCTCTTTGACCGCAGCGAGAAACAACTGGAACTTACCGCCGAAGGCAGGAAATTTCTGACCTATGTTGAAAAAGGACTGCGCCAGCTGGAGCTTGGGCGAAGCCTTATTTCTGCCAATTCCCCGGAAAAAGGCAGTATCCGTCTTTCCTTCATCCAGTCCCTTGGCAGCTATTTCGTACCACAGCTGCTGTGCGCCTTTCGTGAACAATATCCACATATTTCCATTTCGCTCAAACAAGATACCCCGGCCAGCCTTGGGCAAAGCCTGCTGGAAGGCAAGGTAGATCTCTGCCTATGCTCTGCCATGATTTCAGCAGAACATGTCGGCTGGATATATCTTTGCTCCGAAGAACTCTATCTGACCGTGCCAAAAAATCATCCCTTCTCTGCCAAAAGTCAGATAAATCTCCAGGAAACAGCCTCGGAGCCTTTCATCGTGCTGGAATCCACATTTACACTGCGGCTACTTTCCGATCAGTTTTTTGAGCTGGCAGGCATATCACCTGACATCGTTTTTGAAGGAGCCGATATCTTCTCAGTAGCCGGACTGGTAAAAGCAGGACTTGGTATCGCCCTGCTGCCAAAAATCCCCGCCCTGCTTTCATCTGATATCACTTTCCTGCCTATTTCCTTCCCCGTGTGTCAACGCTCCATCGGCATAGCTTGGAATACCACTACTCCCCTGTCCCCTTCTGCAGCCATCTTCCAGCGCTTCATTCTCAACAGGTATACAGCAGCTTGCTAAGCAAGTATAAATAAAAATTATAGCGAATATATCTTAAAACATATAATTCTCCGTAACACCTTGATATTAGTGATTTCTATCTGTGTAACTTTTGCAAACTATAAATATTATTAATCATATCTTATAGTTATAATTCGTAAATTATATAGATTATTTTTATGGACATATTGATTTTATTTATCTATAGGCGTATAATCCTTTTCAAGATCACTTTAAGTTATCGTTAGGATGATAGAAAATCTTAGGGGGAGTGTTTTATGTTCAAGAGAATTCTCATCGCCAACCGCGGTGAAATAGCCGTGCGCATCATCCGTGCCTGTCAGGAAATGGATATAGAAACTGTCGCAGTCTACTCTGATGCTGATGCCAACGCCATGCATGTGCAGCTGGCGGATTTGGCGTGCCATATCGGAGCCTCCGATGCCAGTGAAAGCTACCTGAATATGAAGGCCATCATAAACGCTGCCATAGAAACAGGCGCCGATGCCATACACCCTGGTTATGGCTTTCTTTCGGAAAATGCCGATTTTGCCGAAATGGTGGCAAAGGCAGGGCTTGCATGGATTGGCCCCCTTGCAGTCACCATCCGTCAGGTAGGTGACAAGGATGTGGCGCGGGCGGCCATGGAGCCATCCGGCATTCCTATGGCCAAAGGCAGTGAGCCCCTTACCAGCCATGAGATGGCACTGGAGGCAGCCAGGGAGGTCGGCTACCCGGTTATCCTGAAGCCGGTGTCCGGCGGCGGCGGAAAAAGCATGTTTGTCGCCCACAATGCTGCCGAATTGAAGGAAATACTGCAAATCGTCGACATTGAAAAGGTAAAATTTTATTTTGAGCATTATATAGAGCGCTCCCGCCATATCGAGGTGCAGATTGTTGCTGACAATTACGGCTCCATCATTCATCTGGGCGAGCGCGAATGCTCCATTCAGCGGCGCAACCAGAAGCTGCTGGAGGAATCCCCTTCCATCGCCCTGACGGATGCCATGCGGCAGGAGGTGGGGCTTTTAGCGGTAAAGGCCGCCAAAAGCGTCCACTATACCAACATCGGCACCGTGGAATTCCTGCTGGACTTATCAAATAATCAGTTCTACTTCATGGAAATCAATCCGCGGGTACAGGTGGAGCACGGCATTACGGAGGCCGTAACCAATATTGACCTGGTGCGCACCCAGATAAGAATAGCTGCCGGTGAACCGCTGGAAATAGCTCAGAAGAATATCCGCACCCACGGCCACGCCATCGAATGCCGCATCAATGCCGAGGACCCGGAAAACAACTTCATGCCTTCTCCGGGCAAAATCACCAAATGGCACGAGCCGGGCGGGCCTGGCATACGCTTTGACAGCGGCTTTACGGCCGACCTTTCCATTGAGCCGTACTACGACTCCCTGATTGCCAAGGTCATAGCCATAGGGCGCACCCGCGGCGATGCCATCAAGATAATGAAGCGCGCCCTCAAGGAGTTCCATGTGGAAGGGGTAAAGACCACCATTCCGCTGCACCAGCGTATTCTTGAGGATGATTTTTTCTGTACCGGCAACATTGACACGCAGTTTATCCAAAAACGCCTGCAGGCCTATGAAAATACGCCTGCCCGCTGCTCTCTCCGTGAGCTGAAAGCCTTTGCCGACAAAGCAACGGCCAATATCTACGCATAAACAGCCAGATAGAAAACAAACGGCAGCACCTTCAAGGTACTGCCGTTTTTATTCTGTCAATTTTAAAAATTCTCTTATATACAGATTATTTTCAGCATGGCACAGATATTTTTCAGCCTGAGCCAGTATACTTAGAGCATGAAAATATTAATACGCATATATGAGAAGGAGTGATATTCTATGACACCGAAATTTTGTTATTGTGAACAATGTGGAAACATTGTGGAAATGATTCATGACTCAGGCGCACCGCTTACCTGCTGCGAACAAAAAATGAAGCAGCTCGTGCCAGGCTCCGTAGACGCCTCGTTGGAAAAGCACGTACCTGTCTACAATCTCATCGGCAGCATTGTAAAGGTAACGGTGGGTTCTGTTGAACATCCTATGGTGCCGGAACACTTCATCGGCTGGATTGCTCTCAAGACCAATCACGGCATCCAGCGGAAAATTCTCAGCCCTGCCAATTCGCCGGAGGCTACCTTCACCCTCAATCAGGGTGAGCACATTGAAAGCATCTTTGCTTACTGCAATCTGCACGGTCTCTGGAAGGCAGACGTAAAATAACAGCTCTCCCGCTGCCGCCGCGCTGGCCAGCTATCTGGCAGCAGCCAAACAGCGGCGGCAGCTAATCCATATTCCCCTGTATGACTGTCCTGCACAAGTTGCGGACAGTCTTTTTTTGTCCCCTCACATCCTGTCCAGCTTGACTGCCACCCTGTAATCAGGCTCACAGGCTTCCATGGCGGACACGATCATCTTCTCCAGTTCCGCATCCCCCGCAGGGTAGCTGTAGGGAACCTCCACATCAAATACCAGGCGGTTGCCGTGGAAGATATGCACATCGTGCATACTAAGGCTGTCATCTATCCCTTTCAGCACCTCTGACAGCTTTTTGACAAGGGCATCAAACTCAGGATTGCCCACCAGCTTCGGGTCCACATGCACTATGGCCTGAATATCCAGCTCCTTGTCGATGGCGTGCTCCAGACGGCTGGCAACGGCATGGGCTTCCATCAGGGTCATGGTGGAGATTACCTCGATATGCACGGAAGCAAAGACGTTGCCCGGCCCGTAGCTGTGCGCCATAACATCATGCACGCCCAGCACGCGCCTGTCCCTGATGGCAATCTCCATAATCCTGCCCAGAATCTCCGGATCCGCCGGCTTGCCCAGAATAGGCTGCAGTGTTTCACTGGCCGCCCCCCAGCCGCTGTACATGATGAAGCTGCCCACCACAATGCCTGCGGCACCGTCCAGATTGAAGCCGGTAGCCTCATAAATCAAAAGGCAGGCGATAACCACGGAGGTGGCCACGCAATCGCTCATGCTGTCCAGCGCCACCGCATTGAAGGCAGGGGAATCGGTCTTTTTGCCCAGCTGCCTGTTAAAAATCCCCAGCCAGACCTTGAATACCACCGAAGCTGCCATGACTGCCAGAGCCAGAACCGAAACCTCCACCGGCTCCGGCTCCAGCAGCTTGCCCACGGAGGTTTTCAGCAGCTCAAAGCCCACCAGCAGGATTATCCCGGCAATAATCAGGGCCGCGATATACTCGATGCGCCCGTGGCCATAGGGATGCTCCTCGTCCGCAGGCTTGGCTGACATTTTCAGCCCCAGCATGGTCACGACGGAGCTTCCTGCATCCGAAAGATTGTTGATGCCGTCGCCGATGATGCCCACGGAGCCGCTGGCAAAGCCTGCCGCCAGCTTCATGATGCAGAGCAGCAGGTTCACGCAGATGCCCACGCCGCCGCTCAAAAGGCCGTATTCCTTCCGCACATCGGAATTGTTTACATTATCAAAATCCTTAACAAATTTCCGTATCAAAAATTCCGTCATAAAAACACTTCTTTGAAAAACGCTTCCCTAAAATCAGATTTCCTGCAGGAAGGCCTTGTAGCCCTTGTAAGCCTCATACACATCCACCTTGCTGACAGCCTCCCACGGCGCATGCATGCTCAGCACCGCCACGCCGCTGTCAATGACATTCATGCCGTAGAGGGACATGATGTAGGCGATAGTGCCGCCGCCGCCCAGGTCAACCCTGCCCAGCTCCGCAGTCTGGAATTTAACATTGTGCTTGTCCAGCACTCCCCGGAGCCTGCCCAGGTATTCCGCGCTGGCATCATTGGAGCCGGACTTGCCCCGTGAGCCGGTGAATTTCATCAGCACCATGCCCTTGCCCAGATAGGCGCAGTTCTTCTTGTCATAGGCGCTGGCATAGAGGCTGTCAAAGGCGGAGCTGACATCCGAGGACAGCATATAGGAATTGGCCAGGCAGCGGCGGGTAGAAAGGCCGCTGTAGCCCCCCAGGGCATGAAGGATTTCCGCCACCGCATTCTCAAAGAACCGGGACTGCATGCCGCTGGCGCCCACGCTGCCGATTTCCTCCTTGTCCACCAGCAGGCAGCAGGAGGTACGCTCCACCTTGTCCACCTCCAGCATGGCCGCCAAGGAGGTATAGGCGCATACCCGGTCATCATGCCCGTAGGCCAGCACCATGCTGCGGTCAATGCCCAGATCCCTCGCCCTGCCGGCAGGAACCATGGTCAGCTCCGCAGAAACGAAATCATCCTCCTCAATGCCGTACTGTGCCTTTAAAAGCTCCAGAATACCGGCCTTGACGGCATCCTTTTCCTTGCCTTCCAGCGGATGGCTGCCGATGAGCACATCCAGATCCTCGCCTTCCACCACCACGGTGGCCTTCTTTTCCATCTGCTTCTGGGAAAGGTGGATGAGCAGATCGGTCACGCAGAAGACAGGGTCGTCCTCCTTTTCACCGATAATCACCTTCACCACGCTGCCGTCCTTCTTTGCCACCACCCCATGCAGGGCCAGAGGCAGTGTCACCCACTGGTATTTCTTGATGCCGCCGTAATAATGGGTATCAAAATAAGCCATGCCGCCATCCTCATAGAGGGGTTTCTGCTTCAGGTCAAGGCGGCAGGTATCGATATGGGCCCCCAGAATGGCCATGCCCTTTTCCAGCGACATGGTGCCGATATTGAACATGGCAACTGCCTTCTTCATGCAGACGGCATACACCTTGTCCCCTGGTTTCAGGCTTTCGCCCCCCTCAATAATCTCCTGCAGATCGCGGTACCCCTTTTCCTTTGCCTGACGGACAATCTCCTCGGTGCTTTCCCGCTCCGTCTTGCAGCTGCTGAGAAATTCCTTGTAGCTTTCGTTCAGGCCGGCAAGGGCTTCCTTCTCCGCCTCACTGTAGCTGTTCCAGACAGCCACTTCCTTCTTTTCCTTGTTTTCCTTTTTTTCCTCAGACATATCAATTTACCTCTATCATCTGTATCTCTACATCAATGCACACTTATTTCATTTTTGCTTATTTCATCTTTTCCAGCACGCGCAGAAAATCATCCCGGCACACAGCCTGATTAAAAAGGCACCTCAGCTCCGCACTGCCCTTGATGCCCCGTGTGTACCAGGTGGCATGCTTGCGCATCTCACGGGGGCCGATATAGTCCCCCTTGAATTTCAGCAGCATGTCCAGATGGCGGATGATGACTTCCTTCCGCTCCTCTATGGTCGGCCCCGGCAGTACAGCACCTGTTTTCAGGTACTCGGTAAGCTGGCGGAATATCCATGGATTGCCCTGAGCCGCCCTGCCCACCATGACAGCCTCACAGCCTGTCACCTGACGGATTTTTGCCAAATCCTGCACACTGCGCACATCGCCGTTGGCTATCACCGGAATGCGCAGGCTCTCACGCACCCGGCCGATGATTTTCCAGTCAGCCTGATCGCGATAAAACTGCTCCCTCGTCCTGCCGTGGATGGCAACGGCGGCCACCCCGGCCTCCTGGGCCAGCTGCGCCATCTCCATGATGTTGATGCTCTTTTCATCCCAGCCGATGCGCAGCTTGACCGTCACCGGCATATCCACCGCTCCCACCAGCGCTTTCAGCACCCTGTAGGCATTCTCCGGATTTTTCAGCATGGCGGATCCCTCATGGTTCTTTACCACCTTGGGAGCCGGACAGCCCATGTTAAAATCGAGGATATCCGCACAGCCGAGGCCGGCCACGTACTCTGCCGCCCGCGCCACGCTGTCAGCCTCCGCTCCGAAAAGCTGCATGGCCATCGGACGTTCCTCCGGCTCCGTTTTCAGCATATTCAGGGTATGCTCGTTGCGGTAATTTATCCCCTTGTCGCTGACCATCTCCGAATACACCAGCGGACAGCCCATTTCCCGCGCCAATATTCTGTAGGGGGTATCCGTAACCCCTGCCATAGGAGCCAGAAAAACAGGATACTCAAACTCAAAACTACCTATCCGCATCAGTGGTTCCTCTCATACAGGGCGCGCAGTCCTGTCAGGGTCAGAAAGTAATCTATCCTGTCAATGGTCGTCGATTCCTTGGCAATCATCTTGGCGAAGCCGCCGGTGGCGACAACCTCCATCTCCCTGCCATACTCCTTCTTGATGCGGTGGACGATGGCGTCAATATGACCGGCAAAGCCAAAAATCAGTCCTGCCTGCATGCCGTTGATGGTGTTGCGGCAAATGATGTTCTTCGGCGTCACCAGCTCGATGCGGGGCAGCTTGGCCGCCCGCTGAAACAGCCCTTCGGCAGCCGTTCCCAGCCCCGGGGAAATAACGCCCCCCAGAAAATCGCCATTGGTATCCACCACGTCAAAGGTAGTGGCCGTACCGATATCGATGACGATCAGCGGGCCGCCATACTGCTCGTATGCTCCTACTACATTCACAATGCGGTCAGCGCCAATCTCCCGCGGATTTTCATATTTCAGCTTGATACCGGTCCTGATGCCCGGGCCGACCACCAGCGGTTTCAGATGAAAATAGCGCTCACACATCTTTTCCATCGGAATGACCAGCGGCGGCACAACAGAAGAAATAATCACTGCGTCAATATCGGACATGCCGAAATTATGATGCCTGAAAATGCTTTCCAAAAGCAGGCCATACTCATCACTGGTCTTCTGGCGGTCAGTAGAAATGCGCCAATGGTGCTGCAGTTTCTTGCCAATGTACGTCCCCATGACAATATTACTGTTGCCAATATCTATTACTAAGAGCATAAAATCCCCCAAATCATCTTGCTTTCATTGCAAAGGACTGCTTTCGGGCACAGCCGCCCTCATGCAGTCCCCCTTATATACTAATTCCTCGGCCGAATCGACACATCTCCTGCCAGTACGCGCCTTATACCGCCATCTGTTTCCACCAGCAGGGCACCATCATCGTCAATGTCCTTCGCCGTACCGGCAAAGGCTTCCTGCATTCCCAGCACATTGATTTCCTGCCCCAGGGTGATGGAATACCGGCGCCACTGGTCAAGAAGCCCGGCAAAACCGTTCTTCAGCACATCCACATATAGCTCCTCCATGTGCCGCAGGACGCTCTGCAGAAAAGACACGCGGTTCACATCATGCCCCAGCATATCCGACATGGAGCCGGCCTTATCCCGTATGTCAGCAGGAAAACTGCTCTGAGGGATGTTCACATTGATGCCTGTGCCGATGACTACATAATTTATCCTGTCCATCTCGGCACTCATTTCCGTGAGAATCCCCGTCAGCTTCCTGCCCCGGCAATAAATATCGTTTGGCCATTTGATGCCTGCCTCCAGCCCCTGCTCCCGCATGGCCTTCGCCACGGCCACCGCCGCCAGCAGCGTGCACTTCGGAGCCTCCTGGGGAAGAAAGTCAGGGCGCAGGATTACGGAAAACCACACGCCGCCACGAGGGCAGAAAAAGCTCCGCTCCAATCGCCCCTTGCCGGTACTCTGCATTTCACTGACGATTACCGTCCCCTCATCAGCGCCTGCCGCCGCGACCTTTTTGCCCTCGTCATTGGTGGAGGGAATGTCCTCAAAGCTGATGACGGTCTGCCCCAGCAGCCTGGTCTGCAGGTTGTGGGTTATCAGCTCAGGCAGCAGCCTGTCAGGGGCCCCCAGCAGGCAGTAGCCGCTCCTGGCCCTGCTTTCAATCTGGTAGCCCGCCGCTTTCAGCTCCTTGATATGCTTCCAGACAGCCGTCCTGGACACACCCAGCCGGCTGGCTATTTCCTCGCCGGAGATACAGCCCTCCTGCCGCGAACGCAGGAGCTCAAGAATTTTGGAACGCATCACGCGCCTCCTCTGTAATCACAATCATCCTCAAAAATTTTACAGCTTGTATTCAATGGTGCCGATAATGTCGCCCCGATGGTTTTTCAGCACCGGCGGATACTTTGCCAGAAGCTGTTCATACTCGTCCTTCGTGAGAATATCCATGTATTTCAGCACCGCCATGACAGCAGGATTTACAGCGCCATAGTCGCCGTCCTCCACCTTGAAGGCAATGCCCATGTCCTCGTCACGGACAGCCATGCAGTACACCGCATCCGCGCCAATCTTGGCAATCACCCTGCCCCCGGTAATCTGGGAAATGGCCGTATCAATGCGGCCGGTGCCTGCCAAAGCGTCAGGATGGGCGGCCATGGCGTCGCGGATGGTGCGGGCCGCCGCCTCATACTCGCCCCATTCGCCCTTGTCAGGGCTGCCCAGGCGGGCGTATGCCCTTGCCATGTGGTCAAGCGGCAGGTAGAATACCGGCACGCCACAGCCGTCAATGCCGATTTCCAGCTTGTCCTCCGGCATGCAGGAGGCCATGGCCACATGCTGGAAAATCACCTTCTGGGCCGGATGGTCAGGCTTGATATAGTCCTCCACAGGCAACCCCATCATCTGGCACAGGGCCAGAATCTGGGAGTGCTTGCCGGAGCAGGCATTATGCACAGCCTGCGGGCGCTCTCCCTTCTTTATCAGCTCCACGTTGGCCTTGCCGCTCATCGGGCGGGCCGCCCCGCAGTTCAGCACATCCACAGACAGCCCCAGCTTGTCGAGAATGCCCTTTACCAGTTCCACATGGAAGGACTCACCGCTGTGGGATGACACCAGAAAAGCCAGCTCCCTGTCCGTCAGCCCGTATTTCTCCAGACCGCCGTTCTTCACAAATGCCAATGCCTGAAAAGGCTTGGCGGCACTGCGCCAGAACATAGGCAGCCTGCCATTGCCGGCCTCTTTCAGAATATCCCCCTTGCAGTTGACAGCTACCACATCGGCACGATGGATATTCTCCACATGGCCTGCCCGGGTGTACTCCAGAATAATCTCGCTCATAAGCTCTACCCCTCTCCTTTTAACCTGAAAAAGCGGCATGGATAAAACCAATGCCGCCTTTTTATCTCACAACCATCTTGATAGGATGGCATTAAATTCCACTCATTTGAAATTTTATTCCTTCATTGACGTATTCAGATTAGGCTCCGGATTGGTGACATCCACAGGTACCGCTTCCTTCTCCCGCGCCTTTTCCTGCACGGCTGCCGGAGCTTCCTCCTCCAGAGGCATCAGCAAAGGCGTGGCAGTATTATTGTCCTCTTCATCATCAGCCTTATCGCTGTCATCATCGGACTCCTTCTTTGTCACATTGCCAAAGCCAACAATCTCCTTCAGCTCATCCGCCTCCAGTGTCTCCTTTTCAATCAGAGCCTCGGCAATAGCGTGGAGCTTGTCAATATTATCTGACAGGATGATGCGGCATTCCTCATAGGCGGAGGTAATCAGCTTGTAAACCTCCCTGTCAATATCGGAAGCAATTTCCTCGGAATAGTTGCGCTGGTTGTTCAGATCCCTGCCCAAAAATACCTGATGGTCACTGCTCTCACCAAAGGCAATCGGCCCCAGGTGCTTGCTCATGCCGTATTCCATAATCATGCTTCTGGCCATCTGGGTAGCCCGCTGGATATCGTTCTGAGCTCCTGTACTGATTTCCTTCAGCACGACCTCTTCCGCCACGCGGCCTGCCAGAAGCGTCTTGAGCTTGTCCAGCAGCTCGCTGCGGGTGGCATAGGAGCGATCCTCCTTCGGCAGCATCAGGGTATAGCCGCCTGCCCTGCCGCGAGGGATAATCGTCACCTTGTGCACAGGATCTGCATTCGGCAGCAGCATGCCCACCAGTGTATGACCGCCCTCATGGTACGCCGTCAGGCGCTTTTCCTTGTCGCTCATGACCTTTGACTTGCGCTCCGGCCCGGCAATAACGCGCTCGATGGAGTCCTCCAGCTCGGACATGAAAATGCTCTTCTTGTTGCGGCGGGCCGCCAGAAGAGCCGCCTCATTCACCAGATTGCTGAGATCCGCACCGGTAAAGCCAGGTGTACGGCGGGCCAGCACATCAAGGTCCACATCCTTGGCAATAGGCTTGCCCTTGATATGTACCTTCAAAATGGCCAGACGCCCCTTCACATCAGGCTTGTCCACCACTATCTGCCTGTCAAAGCGTCCCGGACGCAAAAGCGCCGGGTCAAGGATATCAGGCCTGTTGGTGGCCGCAATAATGATGATGCCCTCGTTGGCGGCAAAGCCATCCATCTCAACCAGCATCTGGTTCAGGGTCTGCTCACGCTCATCATGGCCGCCGCCGAGACCTGCACCGCGCTGGCGGCCTACGGCATCAATCTCATCGATAAACACGATACAAGGGGCATGCTTCTTCGCCTGATCAAACAAATCACGGACACGGGAAGCACCTACGCCCACAAACATCTCCACGAAGTCAGAACCGCTGATGGAGAAGAACGGCACGCCCGCCTCACCGGCAACTGCCTTTGCCAGCAGGGTCTTGCCTGTACCCGGAGGGCCAAAAAGCAGTACGCCCTTCGGAATCTTTGCTCCCAGCTCGTTGAACTTCTTCGGCTGCTTCAGGAACTCCACAACCTCCTGCAGCTCCTGCTTCGCCTCGTCAGCACCGGCCACATCGGAAAAATGCACCTTTACCTTGTCGCCGCCGCTCATCTTGGCACGGCTGCGGCCAAAGGACATAACCTTGCCGCCGCCCCCCTGGGTCTGGTTCATGAAGAAGAACCACATGCCTGCCAGCAGCAGTATAGGCAGCAGGGAAGAGAAAAGCGCCGACCACCAAGGCGGCTCCGGCGGATTCTCCGCCTTTACTGTAACATTCTTCGCCTGCAGCTTATCTACCAGATTTTCCTCCTGATACGGAAAGCCCGGCATAACAGCCTTGAACTCCGTACCATCAGCCAGCGTTCCCTTGACTACATTCTCAGTCAGTACAACCTTGGACACCTCGCCATTGTCCACCTGGGCCATAAAATCAGTGTAATTCATTTCCTGAGTTTTCGGCTGCTGTTGCTGGGAAAAATAATCGATAGCAGATATAGCAACAAATATAATGAGCAAATACAATGCTACATTTTTCATGAATTTATCCAATTCCAATCCTCCTTCCGCAAAGGCTCACGGCCTCCAAAAGCCCCGATGCCCTCACAGAGAATAATTATAGCATTAATTACCATATTCTACAACGTTATAGCATCAAGAATAAATTTCCCGCTTCAAAACACCAATCACCGGCATGTTGCGGTATCTTTCCGCATAGTCCAGGCCATAGCCCACCAAAAACTCATCCGGCACCTCAAACCCGCAGTAATCAATCTTCACATCCACCTGACGGCGGGACGGCTTGCTCAAAAGGGCACACAGCCTGATGCTGGCAGGCTCCCTCCTTTTCAGCTCCGCCATCAGCTGGCTCATGGTGATGCCTGAATCAATGATATCCTCCACCAGAAGCACATGCCGGCCCCTGATGTCCACGCTCAGATCCTTCTTGATATTGACCCTGCCGCTGGTTTCCGTACCGCTGCCATAGCTGGAAGCCACCATAAAATCAATATTCAGCGGCACATTTATCTGACGCACCAGGTCGGCAAAAAACATTACCGAGCCTTTCAGGATGCCCACAACCAGCACATCCTTGCCTGCATAATCCCTTGTCAGTTCCTGTCCCAGCTCACGGCATTTGGCAGCCAGTGCTGCCTCGTCGAACATAACGCTTGCCAAATCGTTTAACATCTTGTCTACTCCTTTATCCCTCATTATTCATGCGAAAAACAAAAAAATTTTTTGTCTGTTCATCTGACGCCGCCTCGTTAAAGCGCCTGACACCGGGAATCCACAAAATACGCTCATCCCCGCCGCTGCCGCAGGCCACCAGCCATAGCCGGTCACGCTGCTGTCTTGGTATGCGGCTGTCAATCAGGAAATCCTTGAGCTTTTTGTGCCCGCTGCCTACATTGACGCGGTCGCCCTGCTTTCTGTGGCGGACTATCAACGGCTGATTACACTTGTCCCAGTCACCGTAAACAACCCGGCTGCCGATGCCTTTTCCCGCCGAAGCTCCTGCGGCCCGGCACAGGCTGTCCAGCTCCGCCGTTGAAGCTGCCAGCTCTGCCGTAATACTGCTTCCATCCGGCAGGCGGGTCACTCCCGGCACCTGCAGCGGTATTTTCTCAAACTCCCCCACGCTATCCATTTTACCATTATTTTCTGAAAATGGAATGGTCTTTTTTATTATATACAAAAAATCATAGGAAATTCCTGCCAAAAGGCCGAAGGAAAGCTGCAGCTCCGCCCCCGTCCTGCCCTTTTTCGCCAGCTGCAGCACGGCCTGTACCTGCACATAGGAAAGCTGGCTGCCGGAGGCCAGAAGGGCGGCATGCTGAACCAGCCGCCTCTGCATGGCAAGGGGCTGGCGCACAAAGTCCCTGAGCACCAGATTAAAGCCCTGCGGCCTGCCGACGGCCAGCTCCTGCCAGATCATCTCCACGGACTGCTGCAGATAATCCTCATCTGCCTGTGCCAGCTGTGCCAGCTGGCACAGCGCATCACTGATGGCCGGATTGTACTCCTCCGCCAGCAGCGGCAGCAGCTCCAGCCGCAGCTTGTTTCTAAAGCAGTCCGCCTCGTCATTGGTGGCAT
This sequence comes from Anaerovibrio sp., assembly GCF_051866355.1. Classification (GTDB taxonomy): domain Bacteria; phylum Bacillota; class Negativicutes; order Selenomonadales; family Selenomonadaceae; genus Anaerovibrio. Next base: position 19,784 of record NZ_JBJDWZ010000164.1, read on the forward strand.
CATGCCGTGGGCACAGCTGACGCAGCCCGCAGTAATCCGCCAGCTCCTTCTTGCTGGCAAAGAGCAGGGGGCGTATCAGATCACCCTGCCCTGCCCTGATGCCGCCCAGCCCCCTGACGCCGGTGCCGCGGAGCAGATGCATCAGAACGGTTTCCGCCTGATCGTCACGATGATGGGCCGTGGCAATCAGCACAGGGCCGGCCCCCTCCTGCCGGGCGAGCCCCGCGGCAGTCCGGCGCAGAAAATCATATCTCAGCCGCCTGGCTGCCGTTTCCAGTGATTCCCCCGCCCCGGCCGCTTCCTCCGGCACATTGGCAGAATCCATGTGACAGTCAATCGCCCTCTGCCTGCAGAAATCCAGCACGAAATCCGCATCCTCCCGCGAGGCCTGCCCCCTGATGCCATGCTCAAAGTGGGCAGCCGCCACCCGTATGCCCAGCCTGTCCTTCAGCACATCCAGCATATCCAGGAGCGCCAGTGAATCTATGCCGCCGGAACAGGCCGCAAGCACCAGCGTCCCCGGCGGCGGGGCTATATTTTCCTGCCAGTTTCTCTCAAATCTTTTCAGTATGTCCATCGCGTACCACTTTTATCCTTTGCTGTCCTCTGCCGGCCTTTTCCCTCTCTGCCGCCGGAACTACCTAAAAAGAAGCACCCCGTCAAAAGGTGCTTCCCCGCTAAATATATATAATTCCGAAAATTATCTTCTGCGTCCGCCGCCCCGGCCGCCACGCTTGCTGTCAGTCTTGCGGCTGAGATCCGTGAGCCGCTCATCGCTGTCCTTCAGGAACCTTGACAGCTTGTCCTCAAAGGAGGCATTGGTTCCTGCACTGCCAAAACGCTGGCCGCCGCTGCGGCGAAAATCCCCGCCTGCACTGCGGAAACCGTCGCTGCGCTGAAAGCCGCTGCCGCCATCATGCTGCTGACGCGGTGCAAAGCCCCTCTGCTCACGCTGCGGCTGCTCATCCTGCTTTTTTTCCTGTGCCTGTTTTACTGAAAGCCCAATCTTCCCCTTTTCATCAATGGACAAAACCTTGACCTTGACCTTATCCTGCTCTTTCAGAAAATCCTTGACGTCCTTGACATAGACATCGGCAACCTCTGAAATATGCACCAGACCCACTTTGTTCTCAGGCAGGTTGATAAATGCGCCAAAATTGGTAATGCCGCTCACTACACCCTCTACAATACTTCCAACTTCAATGGACAAAACATTTCCTCCTTAAAAATTTTAACTTAATGGCATTATACCCTTCAAACAGGCAAAGTGTCAATTATTTATTGTCAGCATAAATATAGGGCATCTCGTCCCTGCGCGTCATGCCCAGCTCTTCCCGTGCCAGCTTTTCAATATAGGCCTCATCATACAGCATGGCATTCTCGTCCTTCAGCTGCTGATTCTCCGCCCTGGCGCTCTGCAGCCTGTCCTGAGCCGCCTCCATGTCATTGCCCAGCTCTCCCAGCGTCATCTGCTGTCCCGCCAGAATCCAGCCGGAATATATAAAAATAGCCGCCAGAAGCAGGGCAAACCAGTTGAAGCTCCGGCCGCCGCTCTTTCCCTTTACATTGCTTTCCACATTTAACGTCTCCTAACTAAACGCCATTTACTTTTCGCTCCACTGAAAATAATTGGTAGTGGCGATCCTTCTATACAGCGAATCGCACTCATCACATTTGAATCTCGCCACAGTATCCGACATATCCGCCCTGCCGTCCACAATTTTTACGGCACCCGGCTCCAAAAACCTCATGGACGCACCACAGCGCGGACATTCACAATGACCGTTGGCATCCCTTTTCAGCTGCATAGGAGCCAGTTCCCCCGTTGACTTTATCCTGCGCTTCGGCTTTGATGCCGGAGGCGGTGGCGGAGTTCTTTCTTCCTCCGGAAGCTCAAACACCTCATACAGCCCGGAACGCAGCAGCTCCCTGTAAAATGTGCCGCAGTCATAACAGATATACCGCGGCTTCACGTTTTCATAGTCAACCTTGCCGTTCACAATCCGCACAGCGCCCCCCTCGCTATGCACCATGGCCTTGCCGCACACCGGGCAGTCATAGCCGCCCTGGGCATTGGTCAGAAGTGCCGTCACCGGACTGCCGGAAAACTTCTTCCTGTGCTTCTTCTCCTCAGCTTCCTTCCTGGCCTCCTCTGCCTGCTGTCTGTCCAGCTCTGCCAGATCCTCCGGCAACAGGAAAAAAACATCATAATACCCGGTATTCAAAAGCTCCCTGTAATATTTGCCGCACTTGCGGCAAATATACTTCGGCTTCACATTATCATAGTCAACCTTGCCATCTACGATCCGCACCTGGCCGCCTGACAGATATTCCAACGCCTGCCCGCATTCCGGACAGGAAAATTTCCCATCATTTCCTTTTTCCAGCTTACTTACTGCCACCCTGCCTCACTCCGCCTGTTCTTTCCATAACATGGAAAAATCTCTGATACAACCCCTCTAAGAACGCAACAGCCTCTCAATTTCCCTTGTAATCTCCTGCACCGCCTCCGGCCGCACATGCCTGTCAGCCGCCAGTGCCATATCCGGCAGAGCATGCCTCTCTGCAAACAGCTCCCTTATGACACAGGCCAGATTATCACCTGCGTGAAGCCAGACGGCCGCCCCGCAGCCTGACATGTATCTGGCATTATCCGTTTCCGGGCCGGGTATCGGCTCGTGCAGCACCATAGGCAGACGCATGGACATGGCCTCCGTCAGCGTCAGGGCCCCCGGCTTCGTCACCAGCACATCCGCCGCCCCCATCAACCGGCATATCCTGTCCGTGTAGCCATACACATGAACACTGTGATGGGAAGCGGCTCCAAACCGCTCCGCCTGTACCTTCAGCTCATGGTTCCTGCCTGCAACCACCAAAAGCTGCAGCTTTTCAGGCAGCTTTTCCAGCTGCGCCAGCGCGGAGGAAATATGCCCCAGCCCCAGGCCTCCGCCCATCATCAGCACCACCGGCTCATCCGGGGACAGCCCGGCCTCCCGCCGGCATTCTGCCTTATCCCATTTCCGATAAAAGTCCCTGCCCACGGGTATGCCCGTAACATGAATAATATCCTCATGTATACCATCGGCAATCAGCTGCTTTTTCATAAAGCCGCAGCCCACAAAATACAAATCCATATTGGGGCAAATCCACATGCGATGCACCGAATAATCCGTTATGACCGCCGCAGAAACAAACCGGCTGCGCCAGCCATCACCAAGATGTGACACAGCCTCTGCCGGAAAGGGATGCGTACATATAATCACATCAGGCCTGTACCTTTTTATCAAGCGCTTGATGGAACGGGACATGGCCCCGGCCATCAGAAGCTGGATGAACCCACCCTTTTTCTCGCCATCGGTAAACCGGTACATGAACTCGTACAGGTTCGGCACCATGGCCAGCATCTTCAGGTAACAGCTTTTCATGAAGGCATTGATAAGGGAGGTATCCCGGCGCATGAAATCAACCGTGTTGATTTCCGCATCAGGGAAATGGGCTTTTATGCCGTCGGCAATGGCACTGGCGGCCTTTTCATGGCCTGAGCCAATGGATGCCGTAACCAGCAAAAAACTTTTCCCCATAGCGCACCTCTACTCTGCCCATGCCCCGTCAAGGCACAGCCTGAACGAAAATTACAATTACTTTAAACTAAATTTTATCACACATCAAGCCAATTCATCAACCAGAAAATGCTGTAATATCAGATTATCAGGTCAGTCCGCCATCTATGCTCCATAACGCTCCGTTGACAAACCCCGCAGCCTCCGAGCAAAGAAACCTGATAACCTCCGCCACCTCTTCTGCCGTGGCAATTCGCCCCAGCGGGTAGACGCTGCTCATTTCCTGCAGTGCCTGCCGGCGATCCGGATACTGGGCCAGCTGGCTTTCCGTCAGGGGTGTCAGCACGTCACCCGGACAGACTGCATTGATGCGTATGCCAAAGGGCCCCAGCTCCAGCGCCATGGCCTTGGTAAACATATTGACGGCGCCCTTGGAGGCGCAGTAGGCACTGCACAGCAGATTGCCATGCAGCCCCGCATCCGAGGACACGTTGACAATACAGCCGCGCCCCTGCTTTTTCATAACCTCCACAGCATATTTCGTCATGAAATATGTTCCCTTGAGGTTGACGGACATCATCCTGTCAAACTCTGCTTCCTCCATATCCTCGATGGCGCGCTCAAAATAAATACCGGCCGAGTTTATCAGGGCGTCCAGTCCGCCAAACCGCCCTGCCGTTTCAGCCACGGCACGGCGGCAGTCCTCCGTCCGCATCACATCCCCCTGCACATACATAGCCTCACGCCCCAGCCCGTCAGCTGCCCTCTGCCCGCGGCCAGCATCCCTGCCCATGACAGCCACCTGCCAGCCGGCCTGCAAAAACAGCTCCGCTGCCGCCAGCCCGATGCCCGACGTACCTCCCGTAATCAAAGCCACCCTGCCCATAATCTATCCCAGCCTTTCTGCATCAAACGGTATACAGCCTATTATAGCACAAAAAGCGGTACAGCATACCCGAAGATATGCCGTACCGCCCGGCAGTGACAAACTGAACCTGCTACTGCAGAAATTCTATGCTGCTGGTAACTGCTGCCGGCACGCGGACAAGCAGCTCCTTGCCGTTGCGGACAGAGCGCAGCACCCCTGCCCTGTTGCGGATTGCCTCAAAAGGTGATTCCGCATCCAGTACCAGAAAACTCGCCGGCCTGCCGGGGAAGATGCCATACTCATCCAGCAGGTGCATGGTCCTGGCACCATTTACAGTCACCAGCTCCAGAGCCCTGTCAATTTCCTCAAGGGACATCATCTGGCAGATATGAATCCCGTGATCCAGTATATTCATCATGTTGCCGTTGCCCAGCGGATACCATGGATCGGAAATAGAATCCTGGGCAAAGCACACGTTAATCCCGGCCTCAAAGAACTCCTTGACGCGGGTTAGCCCCCTGCGCTTCGGATAGCTGTCCTGCCGCCCCTGCAGGTAAATATTCTCAGTAGGGCAGGAGATAAAGTTAATGCCGGCACGCTTGAAATTGGACATCATGCGAAAAGCATACGCATTATTCGCGGAGCCAAAGGAACAGGTATGGCTTGCTGTGGTCCGCTCCCCGATATCCTCCATGATGGCCAGCGCCGTCAGCAGCTCCAAAAAGCGCGACTGATCATCATCCGTTTCATCACAATGCACATCAATCAGCTTATCGTACTGCACAGCCAGCTCCACAGCCTTGTGCACAGACATCTCCCCAAACTCACGGGCCAGCTCAAAATGAGGAATGCCGCCCACGCAGTCAGCTCCCATCCGCAGGGCCTCCTCCACCAGCTTGGCGCCGCCCGGATAAGCATACATGCCCTCCTGCGGAAACGCCACAATCTGGATTGTCACCACATCCCGAAGCTCTTCCCTCAGCTCAAGAATTGCCTTCAGGGCGGTCAGCTTCCTGTCCGTCACATCCACATGAGTACGTATATACTGCACACCTGCCAGCATTTCTTCCCGGACGGCCCGCCTTGCCCTTGCCTTAATCTCATCAACGGTGGCACCTGCCTTGGTCTCGCTCCAGCGCTGAATCCCTTCAAAGAGCGTGCCGCTGTCGTTTCTGGCACCCTCCCCCAAAGCGGTATAAACATAATCCAGATGCAGATGCGGGTCCACATACGGCGCAATCACCAGCCTGCCGCCCAAATCCACCACCTGGGCGTCATCAGCGGACAAATTGGCGCCAATCGCGGCAAATCTTCCATTTTCCACCAGCAAATCCTGTGGTTCCTTTGAATCAGCCAGCCTGGCATTCCTATACAGCTTCTTCTTCATCATCAAATCATCCTTCTCTATAACGCACGCGCCGCAACAGAAGCTGCATCTCTGCATCTCCCTCTGCTGCGGCGCTTATCATTTCAGCCCATATCGGCTCATACATTGTGAATCATGTTGCCAAAATCATCATCATTGCCCCTGCCGGCCAATACATTCCTGGCACCCATAAATGCGCCATAGGAAACCATTGCGCCCAGCACTGCATTGAGGCAGCCAACTCCCACCGGCAGATGGCCGCAAAGGCCGCCCACAACCACAGCCAGAATGGCCGGCACGTTGACTACGGAGAACTCAGCCTCAGCAAAATCCCCCTCGTACGCCTTGCGGTTCAGGAAGAAATAATCCATAATCATCACAGCGCCCAGAGGCGGAATAATCGCACTGAGGAAGCTCAAAAGCGGAATAAAATGATTGTACAGCACCATGGCAAAAACCGTGGAAAGAGCACCGTTAATAACAACCCACTGCTTTTTCGGCATCTTGGTAATATTGGAAAAAGCCAGGCTTGCGGCATAAATGGTATTGTCATTAGTCGTCCAGATATTCAGGCCCAGAATGACAATACCGGACAGCACCAGCCCCTGGGCAATCATCACATCGGAAATATCTGCCATGCCGGTAGCAAGGCCGCCAATCGCACCAAAAGCAAACATGAGGATATTGCCGATAAAGAACGCTGCCACGGTAGAAGCCACGGCAATCCTCGGTGTGCGGGAAAAACGGGCAAAATCAGGTGTCAGCGTGCCACCGGAAATAAAGGAGCCTACCACCAGGCTCAGTGCCATGGTCAGGCTCATAGTGCTGACAGCAGTGGAATCCATCAGCTCACCCAGCCCGCCGATAGCATTCAGGGAAATCGCCGAAGAATAGCACCCCAGCACCGCAATAGAAGGCACTGCCACAATGCTGAGAATAGTCAGGGACTTTACGCCGAAATAAGCGGTAGCAACCATCATGGCGCCGCTGACCAGAATAACCGGCGTAATATCGATGCCAAAAATCTTGCTGATTGGCAAAGCCAGCATCACGACACTGACGCCGAACCAGCCCACCTGGGTAAGCCCCAGGATGCCGGAAACCAGATAGGATCCCTTCTCACCAAAAGCATAACGCGCCAAAAGATGAGTGGAAAGACCGGTCCTGCCGCCCATATAGGCCAGCAAAGCCGTATAAATTCCCAAAATCAAATCACCAATCAGCAGGGCGGCAGCCAAATCTGAAAAAGTCAGGCTCGTGCCCAGCCGTCCGCCGGTCAGCATGGTACCGGTATAAAAAGTAAATCCCAGCATGATCGCCATCATCGGTATCAGCCCGCGCCGGCCTTCCTTCCCTACCGCAGTCAGGGAAAAATCATTGTCAATCTTCTTCTCTGCCATAATAATTACCTTCCTTCTGCAAAACACACAAAATAAAAAAGTTCCCGCTCCTGCGCCCATACGTCACAGAAACGAGAACCACGTTGTCCACAATCAGTCTTGCTTTCAGCTGCTGCCTCCGGCTTTTCCTTGTTTTTTCCTTTGCTGTTATGCTCACATTATAGCCAGCAAAAATACCGCCGTCAACCAAATGCCTGATTTTTGTGCAACCTGACTTAAAAAATCCTGTTTTGTTGTGCAGACTGCACAGGAAAAGTCCCTTTCAGCATTTTCCTTTTTCCATGCTGCGGATATAAAGTGCCAGCTGGAGCTTCAGCCTGATACCGGCATTCTCCAGCGAACATCCCAGAAGCGCCTCCACCTGCCCCAGACGATATTTGACAGTATTGCGATGAATAAACAGCAGCTCCGCCGCCTTGAGCGTATTGCCATTGCAGGCAAAATACGATTCCAGTGTATCCAGAAGACTGCTGTAATCCCGTTCCTCCTGTGCCAAAAAAGGTGCCAGCACAAAGCCTGCGTACTCCCTGGCACTGATTTTGCCCTGCAGCAGCAAATCAAGGGCATTATCCAGCGTCAGCTTGGCGTCGCTCATCACGATTGCCCTTGCCACAGCCTCCTGAATATCCACCAGCGGCACATTCCAAGGAATAGCCATAATCGCAAAATCCTGCTCCATCGCCCTTGTTATGACATCCCTGGGCACCTTCTGGATATAGCTGTCCCCCACCATCAGCACAGCGCCTGCCATTTTCAGCCGCATGGCTTCCATCAGTACCTGCCCCGGACGAAAATCCTTGCGCTGTGACAAGGCGCCGCTGATAATCATGAGCTCGCCCCCGTGAATCCAGGGGGCAATATCCTCCATCTCCGGCACAAAAATCCAACGGATGGGATTGGCAAGCCCGCTGCTCCCCGTCAGATATTTTATTTTTTGCAGCACTGGCAAATTTCTCAAATCACCGCATGTAAGCATAGCACTTCCCTCTTTCCTGCAAGCTGCGCCAAAAACACAAAAAGAGGCCATACTGCCGCCACTGCGGCAATATAACCTCATCGTTACCTTCAATCTTCGTTTCAATCTTTCAGTTTGCCAATCTTCCGGCCCTGCCCGTCAAATCCCTGACCACCTCGCTGGCGGCAATCAGGCCTGCCACGGACGGCACAAAGGACACGCTGCCCGGCACCGTGTGCCTGGAGCCTGCCGGCTCCTCGGTGTGTCCCTCAAGAAGCATGGGCTTCAAGGGCTCTTCCCGTGAGTAGACCACCTTCAGCTTCCTGATGCCCAGCTTTTTCAGCTTCTGCCGGAGCGCCCTCGCCAGCGGGCAGACGCTGGTCTTGTAGATATCAGATACCTCCAGCGCCGCCGGGTTCAGCTTGTTGCCTGCCCCCATGCTGCTGATGATGGGAATCTGACGCCTGTCAGCCTCAAGAATCAGATCAATCTTGCTCTTTACGGTGTCAATGGCATCCACAATATAATCAATTCTGCCCTCAAAAAACAAATCATGATTCTCCGGCAGATAAAACTCATTAATTTCCTCAATCCTGACCTCGGGATTAATCAGCCGCATGCGCTCCGCCATAACCCTTGTCTTGCACTGCCCTACCGTCTGCATGGTAGCATGAATCTGGCGGTTCACATTGGTGATGCTTACCTCGTCGCTGTCCACCAGCACAAAATTGCCTATGCCGCACCGTACCAGTGCCTCTGCCGCGTAGGAACCAACGCCTCCCACGCCGAACACGGCCACCCTGCTGGCGGCCAGCTTTTCCATGGCCTCGTTGCCCAGCAGGATTCTGGTGCGCGAAAACTGATCCAGCATAAAAACTCACCCCTGCCGCTGTCCTTAATCCTTGTCACGCCTGCCAAACATCAGCGGGGCAGGGTTTTTCCTGCGCATGAACTCAGGCACATCCACATCATCAGCCTCCTGCTTTGATGCGGCCTGCGGCCTTGCTCCCAGACCGGTCTTGCGCTCAGCCGTGTTGCCAAAGAGGGTGCCGCGGGTCACAGGCGGCTTGTCACCATAAAGGCTCGGCTTCGGCGGCTCCTGCCCCGTGAAGGCAATCGGCTTAATCTGATTTTTCATCTCCAGCAGCACCTTCGGATCAAAGTCGGTCGCAATAATGGTCGCCCGCACCTGACTGCCCATGCTCTCATCCACCACCAGGCCAAAAATATTGTTGACGTCAGGGTGGGTATTCTCGCACAGGAAGATATTGGCCTCCCGCACTGCATCCAGCGCCAGGGAAGAATTGCCGGTAATATTGACAATGATGCCTCTGGCACCACGGACGGAAATCTCAATCAGCGGGCTGTTGATGGCATTCTGTACGGCTTCCAGCGCGGTTCTGCCCACACTGGTGCCCATGATGGCCTCGCTGGTGCTGCCCTGGGTGAAGATGGTCTTGACATCTGCGAAATCCACATTGACTACGCCGGTGGTTTCTATCATTTCCACGATGCTGCCGATGGACTGGCGCAGTACCTCATCCACCATGGAAAAAGTTTCTCCCACCGTAATCCGGCGGAATTCAGGCAGCTTTTCGATATTATCGTTGTTGACTACCACAAGGGCATCCATATTCTGGCGCAAAAGCTCCACACCGGCCTTGGCAGTATCCATCTTGCGGGAACCCTCATGGGTAAACGGCAGTGTCACCATGCCTACGGTCAGAATCCCCATGTCGTGGGCAATCTTGGCCACCACAGGAGCGGCTCCCGTCCCCACGCCCTTGCCCATGCCGGCAGTCAGGAATACCAGATCAGAACCGGCAACGGCCTTGGCAATCTCTTCCTTGTCGGCAATAGCGGCATTCTGCGCCTTTTCTACATTGCCGCCGGTACCGCGTCCCCTGGTGGTAGCAGCCCCCACCAGCAGGCAGGGAATCCCCTCCGCCTCCAGAAGCTTCAGCTGACGCACATCAGTATTAATCGCCAGCAGCTGGTTCCTGTCAAAGCCATCCTGGGCCAGACGGCGCAGGACATTATTGCCGCCACCGCCTATGCCTACAATCTTTATAGTAATTACTGCTCCCTTGATTCCGTTCTGCACCTCTGCCATTTTTGTGCCTCCTCTATATCCTCTATATCCATTATTCCAAATCAAGCCTGCACTCCCCGCCGGACCGCCCGTGCATGTCAGCACCGCGGCCTAGCGCCTGTGCAGGATTACGCCTGCCTGGGTAATCAGCATCCCCGCAAGCATCAGCACACAGCCTGCCAGCTCTACGCTGTACATTTTCTCCCCAAGAATCAGCCACCCGGCCAATGCGCCAAACACCGACTCAAGGCTCATAATCACGGCCGCCGGTGCCGGCTCTGCCGTCCTCTGCCCCATAATCTGCAGCGTGAACGCCACGCCCGACGACAGGACTGCCGCATAAAGAATAGGTATCGCGGCATCTGCCAGCTGCTGCCATGTAAACGGCTCCAGCAAGAAGCATGCCAGGCTGTTCAGCACTGCGCAAACCGCCAGCTGGGCAGCCGACAACTCAATATTGTCCGCTCTTTCCGCGTATCTGTCAATAAATAAAATATGAAATGCCCAGAAAATTGAGCCGATAAACGCCAGCACATCACCGTAGTTCAGGTCAAATTCCCCCTGAACCGACAGGCAGTACAGACCGATGGCCGCCACAAAGGCCCCGGCCCAGTTTTCCGGCCGTATCCTCTTGCCTATCAGCCTGGCAAACAACGGCACAAATATAATGTACAGGCAGGTGATAAAAGCCGTTTTGCCTGCCGTGGTAAACAGCAGGGCAAACTGCTGAAAAGCCGACGCCAGAAACATGATCATGCCGGCGCCTATGCCGAACCTCCAGCCGGAGAGATAGCACCCCTCAGCCCTGGCACGCTGCCGCCGCTGCCCGAAAGCCGCCCAGATAGCGAGCACTACAAAAAAACCTATAATGAACCTGCCCATGCCATAGGTAAAGGGACCAATCTCATCCATGCCCGTAAGCTGGGCCACAAATGTCGTTCCCCACAGAAAGGAGGCCATGAGCAGATATAAATATCCTCGCAAAAAATCACCCTTTCATATCTTTTTGATTATATCATATAGATAAAAAAAGGCAAAATAAAAATCACACTTCCTCAAAAATGTGATTTTTACTTTGCCTTCCATGAAAATACATAAACAGCTCACAGGTCCAGCTTGCGTGCGGTTCTGACCTCATCAACTTTCGCCTGCAGCGCCTTCGCCGGCGTCCCGAGCGAAGCCTCCAGTGCCGCCACAATAGCCCCTTCTACTACAGGGCCGTCCAGCATGAATACATTATCATACCCCAGAGCCTCTATTACCATCTCCGTGGTCATCACAGCACTCCCCATATCCATAAGCACTGCAACGCCATCCTCCGAATAAACACTTTCAATAGCCGTCATTATCTTTTCAAAGCTGGTACCAGGTGTACCGTCTTCTAATCCGCCAGCTGCGGCAATCCGTGCATCCCTGGCCATCATTTTGGCCAGCTCTACAGCCCCTTCTGCCAGGCACTGGCTATGAGATACAACTACGATACCTACCATCTGTCCCATCTCCTTTTATACTGTAGCGCAAACTATCTTTATCTACCCTTTCACACCATCACACAACAAATGAAGCAGGGAAGCGAACTTCCCCACTTCACATCCCATCAAAAATCTCGCTTAGATATGCTCCAGCAATACCTCAAGCATATACATGGAAGACGTAGCGCCAGGATCCTGATGCCCGATGCTTCTGTCCCCGATATAGCTTGCCCGGCCCTTCGTTGCCTTGATTGTCTTGGTATACTCCACACCGGCACGGGCGGCCTCAACAGCCTTGCCAACAGCGGACTTCATATCCTCACCGGCCTCAACAGCCGCCTTCATGGCATCATATGCAGGGCAGATGGCGTCCAGCATGGTCTTTTCACCGGTAGTTGCCTTGCCGCGCATCTTGATGCCGCCAATCGCAGCCTCCAGAGCCACAACCAGATCCTTGCTGTCTATTTCCATCTTGTCTTTCAGGGCGGCGCCTGCCTTCATGAAAGCAGTGCCATAAAGAGGCCCTGCTGAGCCGCCGACAGTGGAAACCAGCGTCATGCCGGTAGTCTTGAGCAGGGAACCGATATCCTTGCCTGCCATAGTCTCCAGCTTTGGTACAACGGCATTAAAGCCCTTCGCCATATTTACACCGTGGTCGCCGTCGGCAATCTCGTTGTCCAGCTCTGTCAGGTAGTCCTTCTGCTCCTCAATGCGGGCCGCAACAGCCTTCAAAATCTCAATAATCTTTTCATTCGTAATCGTAGAAAACAGCTCCCCTCGAAATTATTTCTTCAAGGCAGGAGTATCGGCCTTGGCATCATACAGCTTCTTCAGCTCATCATCAAGACGCAGGAGCGTAATGGAGAAGCCTGCCATCTCAATGGAGGTCATGTAGTTGCCCACCATTGTGTCATAAACCTTGATACCCTTTTCTGCCAGGAAATCAGCCACATAATTATTTACAATGTACAGCTCCATCAATGGAGTTCCGCCCATGCCATTAATTATAACAGCAACTTCCTTGCCTGTATAGTCAATGTCCTCAACAATTCTGTTCAAAAGCTCATCTGCGATATCATTGGCAGATTTCAGCGTCTCGCGGCTGGTGCCCGGCTCGCCATGAATGCCGATGCCGATTTCCATCTCATCATCTGCCAGCTCAAAGCCAGGCTTGCCGGCTGCCGGCATGGTGCATGCAGTTATAGCCATGCCCATGGTGCGCACGTTGGCAATAACCTTCTCCGCTACTGCCTTTACTTCCTCCAGGCTGGCACCGGTCTCTGCCAGGGCGCCTGCAATCTTGTGCACCAGAACGGTGCCTGCTACGCCGCGGCGTCCGGTAGTATAAAGGGAATCCTTTACTGCCACATCGTCGTTTACGACTACATAATCAGCCTTGATATCCTCGTCCTTTGCCATGTCGATAGCCATCTCAAAGTTCATGATATCACCGGTGTAATTCTTTACGATACAAAGTACACCCTTGTCTGTTGCAATCGCCTTGATGGCCTCATAAATCTGATCCGGGGTAGGAGAGGTAAATACCGCACCGGCAACTGCGCCATCCAGCATGCCTTCGCCTACATAGCCGCCGTGAGCAGGCTCATGGCCGCTGCCGCCGCCGCTTACCAGCGCAACCTTGCCTTCTTTCTTATTGGCGCGCACAACCACGTTGCCGCAATCCAGCTTGCGCAGCTTGTCAGGTGCTGACTTCACCAGACCAAGAATCATTTCCTCTTCCACATTTTCCACTGCATTGATAATTTTCTTCACAATAATACCCTCCTAACATTCCATAGCCAACCCGTTGGAAACGCATCCCCACCTGCGAATCTGCTGTGCAGGCGAGGATGCTTGCACTATAAATCACAATCCGGGCTGCAAATCAGTCCTCATCATCCAGCCAATGCATAGCATGCTTTACAGCCTTTCTCCAGCCCTTGTAGAGCTTTGCGGCCTCCTGCTCTGCCATTACAGGCTCGAAGCGCACATCCAGCTTCCATGCCGTCTTCAGCTCTTCCTTGCTGTTCCATACACCCACAGCAAGGCCTGCCAGATAGGCGGCACCGAGAGCCGTCGTTTCAATAATCTGAGGACGATCAACAGGAACCCCCAGAATATCAGCCTGGAACTGCATCATCAGGTTGTTGGCAACAGCACCGCCATCTACCTTCAGGGCAGCCAGCCTGATGCCGGAATCAGCCTCCATTGCCCCCAGAACATCCTTGGTCTGATATGCCAGGGATTCAAGGGTGGCACGCACAATATGCGCCTTGGTAGTACCGCGGGTAATACCGATAATCATGCCGCGGGCATTGGAATCCCAATACGGAGCGCCCAGGCCCACAAAGGCAGGAACCAGATATACACCGCCGGTATCGCGCACCTTCTTGGCAACCCATTCGGAATCCGGCGCAGAATCAACCATGCGGGCGCCATCGCGGAGCCACTGGATAGCAGAGCCTGCCACGAAGATGGAGCCTTCCAGCGCATATTCAACCTTGCCATCCAGACCCCAGGCAATGGTGGTAACAAGGCCGTTCTTTGAATCATAGATATCAGTACCGGTATTCATCAGCATGAAGCAGCCGGTACCATAGGTGTTCTTTGCCTCGCCCGGATTGAAGCAGTTCTGGCCGAACAGGGCAGCCTGCTGGTCACCGGCAGCACCGGCAACAGGAATGGACGAGCCGAGAATAGAAGGAATGCTGTAGCCATAGACGCTGGAGGACGGACGAACCTCCGGCAGCATGGACTTCGGAACATTCAGATAACCGATAAGGGCATCGTCCCACTTCAGCTCCTTGATGTTGTACATCAGGGTACGGGAAGCGTTGGAATAATCCGTTACATGGGCCTTGCCGCCTGTCAGCTTCCAGATAAGCCAGGTATCAATCGTACCGAAAATCAGATCACCGGCCTCGGCACGGGCACGGGTTCCTTCCACATTCTCCAGAATCCAGGTAATCTTCGTGCCGGAGAAATATGCGTCGAGGGTCAGGCCGGTTTTGGCCTTGAACTCCTCCAGCAGTCCCTTCGCCTTCAGGTCATCTACAATGCCGGAGGTCTGGCGCGACTGCCACACGATGGCATGATATACAGGACGGCCGGTATTCTTGTCCCATACCACAGCAGTTTCACGCTGATTGGTAATACCGATGGCTGCAATGTCACTTGCCTCCAAACCGCTCTGCTCCAAAGCGCCCTTCATTACCTCGCACATGGTGCTCCAGATTTCCTCCGCATCGTGCTCAACCCAGCCCGGCTTCGGAAAATGCTGCGTAAACTCCTTCTGTGCTACACCAATAATCTTGGAGTTTTCGTCAAAAATAATTGCCCTGTTGGAAGTAGTACCTGCGTCCAGTGCCATTACATATTTTTTTGCCATTCAAAAATCCCCCTCTGCAAAATACTAACGCCACTAAGAAGCGGAAATCCCCCCGGATACCCGCAACTTCTTTTCGAGTTATTATTCGCCACAGGAGTGGTTTTTTCCTGCTAACTTGAAAAATTTTTTTATTTTTTTCCAACAAATTTACACATACGAAAAGCGGCTCCCCGCAGGAAGCCGCACTTCATATTTATATCAGAGCTTGTAGTAGGCAATGCCCGCCTCAAAAATCTTCTGATCCTGATTGCCAGGCACGTTCATGGCAACGGAATCACCGATACGCTCGGAGTGACCCATCTTGCCCAGCACACGGCCGTCAGGGCTGGTAATGCCCTCGATGGCGTTGACGGAGCCATTCGGATTGAACGGCATCTCAAGGGTAGGCGCACCGGCCTCGTTTACATACTGGGTGGCAATCTGCCCGTTAATGCGCAGCTTTGCCACTACCTCCTTGTCCGCAAAGAAGCGGCCCTCACCGTGAGAAATAGGAATGGTGAAGATTTCGCCCGGCTTCACGTTGTTGAACCACGGAGAAAGGTTGGACACCACCTTTGTGCGCACCATGCAGGAGGCATGGCGGCCAATCTGATTGTGGGTCAGGGTAGGCGATGCCGCATCCAGATCGCGGATTTCGCCGTAAGGAACCAGTCCCAGCTTAATCAGCGCCTGGAAGCCGTTGCAGATGCCCAGCATCAGGCCGTCACGCTGCTGCAGCAGCTTGTGGACAGCTTCCTTGATGCGAGGATTTCTGAAGATGGCCGCAATGAACTTGCCGGAGCCGTCCGGCTCGTCACCGCCGCTGAAACCGCCCGGCAGCATGATAATCTGGGAGTCCTCGATGCCCCTGACGATGGCCTCAACGGATTCCTCAACAGCCTGCGGCGTCAGGTTGCGGATAACCAGCGTCTGCGGATCGCCGCCGGCACGGCTGAATGCCCTTGCCGTATCGTACTCGCAGTTGGTACCCGGGAATACAGGAATGAAAATCTTCGGCCTGGCGATGCCAATCTGCGGCTTCACCCTGTTGCCGCCGGTGTAGAGATACTCGCTGGTACCCTTGTCGGAAGTCTTGACGCTGGTCGGGAATATCTTCTCCAGCGGGGAGGTGTAGGCCTTCTTCGCATCGTTGAAGGAAACCACTGCATCGCCGATGACAATACTGCCGTTCTGGGTGGTCCTGCCCAGCTCATAGCAGCCGGTGCCTGCCAGTGCCTTCTCTATATCAGAATCGGCAGCGACCTCAAGAATCAGCGCACCATAATCTGCCTTGAACAGCTCCTGCATATCAGGCTTGCCTGCAAACCTGAAGCCGATGCCGTTGCCCAGGCACATCTTGGTAATAGCGGCAGCCATACCGCCGATGCGGACGCTGGAAGCGGCAAATACCTTTCTGGCCGCAATAAAATTGCTTACCTTTTCATATACAGCCCTCAGCTTAGGGAAGTTCGGCATAGCCAGCTCATCCTTGGCCATAGGCACATAATAAACCTTGCTGCCTGTGAACTTGAACTCAGGGGAAACAGCATTGTCAGCCTTCATGACATCCACGGCAAAGGAAGCAAGGGTAGGCGGCACGGTCAGATCCATAAAGGTGCCGGACATGGAATCCTTGCCGCCGATGGCAGGGATTTCCAGCTGATGCTGCGCCCACAGCGCGCCCAGCAGGGCGGCAAACGGCTTGCCCCACTTTTTGCTGTCAGTGCCCAGGCTCTCAAAATACTCCTGGAAGGTCAGGCGCACCTTGTCGGCACGGCCGCCCAGGGCCACCATCTTTGCCACGGACTCGATAACCGCGTACATGGCGCCGTGGAACGGGCTCCACTCCATGAGATAAGGGTTGTAGCCATAGGTCATGGCCGTAGCGGTAGTGGTTTCCGCGCCCAGCACAGGCAGCTTGGCCACCATGCCCTCGGTCGGGGTAAGCTGGTTCTTGCCGCCAAACGGCATGAGCACGCTGTTGCCGCCGATGGAAGAGTCAAAGCGCTCTGCCAGCCCCTTCTGGCTGCACACATTCAGATCCTTCAGATTTTCCAGCCATGCCTTCTCCAAATCAGGAGCCAGCGCGGCCACCTTGCCAGGAATCTGGTCCAGATAGCACCTGTCCTTCTCCGGCGCCTCAACCACAAGGCTGATATGCTGTTTTACACCGTTGGTATCGAGGAAATCACGGCTCAGGTCGACAATGGTGTTCTCGCGCCAGTTCATCACCAGACGGCGGTTGTCGGTAACAACGGCCACCACGGTGGCCTCAAGGTTCTCCTCGTCGGCGGCGGCCACGAACTTCTCCACGTTGTCACGGGTGATAACCACAGCCATGCGCTCCTGGGACTCGGAAATAGCCAGCTCGGTGCCATCAAGGCCTTCGTACTTCTTCTTTACGGCATCCAGATCAATTACGAGGCCGTCGGTCAGCTCGCCGATGGCAACGGACACGCCGCCTGCACCAAAGTCGTTGCACCTCTTTATCATGCGGCTGATTTCAGGATTCCTGAACAGGCGCTGAATCTTTCTCTCCGTAGGCGGATTGCCCTTCTGCACCTCGGCGCCGCAGGCAGTCAGGGATTCAAGGGTATGCTCCTTGGAGGAACCGGTAGCACCGCCGCAGCCGTCGCGGCCGGTACGTCCGCCCACCAGCACGATAACATCATCAGGGGACGGAACCTCACGGACAACATTCACCTTTGGCGCAGCGGCAATCACGGCGCCGATTTCCATGCGCTTTGCCAAAAAGCCCTCATGGTATACCTCGGAAACCTGTCCGGTAGCAAGGCCGATCTGGTTGCCGTAGGAGCTGTAGCCGGCGGCCGCCCCCAGGGTAATCTTCTTCTGCGGCAGCTTGCCTTTCAGGGTTTCGCTGACAGGACGCCTAGGGTCGGCCGCACCGGTCACGCGCATGGCCTGATACACATAGGAACGGCCGGACAGCGGATCGCGGATTGCACCGCCCAGACAGGTGGCAGCACCACCGAATGGCTCAATCTCGGTAGGATGGTTATGGGTTTCGTTCTTGAACATAACCAGCCAGTCCTCGTTCTTGCCGTCAATATCGGCATTGACAACGATACTGCAGGCATTAATCTCGTCAGACTTGTCCAAATCCTCCAGCTTGCCCTGCTTTCTGAGGGCCTTCATGCCGATAACAGCCAGATCCATCAGGGTAACATCCCTGTTCTGCCCCGTATAAAGCTCCTTGCGGTCAGCCAGATACTGCCTGTAGGCAGCCTCAATCGGCTTGCTGTAATATCCCTTCTCAATATCCACCAGATCAATAGCCGTAGTAAAGGTGGTATGGCGGCAGTGGTCGGACCAGTAGGTATCAATTACACGGATTTCGGTGATGGTAGGCTGGCGCTTCTCGGTATCGCGGAAATACTGCTGGCAGAACTTCAAATCCTCAAAGCTCATGGCAAAGCCGCGGCTGTCCATGAACTGCTGCAGGGCAGCCTCATCCATCTCGTTGAAGCCCTCCAGAACCTCCACATCTGCAGGCACCTCGAACTTCATATCCAGCGTGTCAGGCTTTTCCATGGAGGCCTCGCGGCTCTCAACAGCATTAATATAATAATCCTTTATCTTACGGACAGCATCAGCATCCACATCGCCTACCAGCACAACCACGCGGGCCGTAGCAATCACAGGGCGCTCCTTCTGGGTTACCAGCTGAACGCACTGGGCAGCCGAATCTGCAGTCTGATCATACTGTCCCGGCAGATACTCTGCAGCAAACACAGTAGAATTCGGGAAGTCAGGCAACTTCTCCTCGTAGATAACGTCCACAGGCGGCTCAGAAAAAACCACGGATTTTACCTGAGCATATTCCTCGTCACTCAGCCCCTCTATATCGTAGCGGTTGAACAGGCGGACTGCCTTCAATCCGGTCAGGCGGAAGCTCTCCACCAGATCGTCACACAGCTGCTGGGCCGGAATGTCGAAAAAGCCCTGTCGCTTTTCTACAAAAATTCTTCTTACACTCATTGATTTGCCTCCATCACTTATATTAAAAAACATGGTTATCCAAGCTACCCAAAAGAATTGAAAAAGCGGCTACTCGATATAATCCACCGCAATCTTCACTACCACTTTTGTCACAGGTACGGACTCGTCCCCTACTGAACCGCAGGGACGATGCACATCCGTCGGATACAGCACAGCAAAGCTTCCTGCCTCAAGGGTAATGCCGCTAATAGGAATCAGCTTGTCAAAGAAAACAATATCCTTTTCGTCATTATACGGCTCGCAGACCTTCAGCTCCGGGCTCATAGGGCACCAGCCCAGCTCCTCACGGCCTTCCACTATATACTGGATATCCACATACTGGCGGTGGGCCTCCGGCTTGCCGCTTTCCGGCACACGGGTATTGTAGCGCTGCAAAATAGCATAGCTGTCCTCCCCATGAATCGGATACCTGCCATCCTCCATGTTCTTAAAATCCTGTTTGCACAGATAAAACAGCGCTTCCCTGACAGCCTCCGGATATTTGCTGAAGCCGGAAGCCTCCTCGTTGATATTTCCTATAATCAAGTCTATCGACTCCTTTTAAAAAAACAGTCCGCCTAAAACTTTCATTACAAAAGAATACACCAAGATTATTTTATACAAAAATCCAACTTTATGCAATGTCATATTACAGGAAAATTATCCCCAATACTTTTTCAGTCTTTCCTCCTGCCTACGTAAAATTTTATTAATTTTCAGTCAAATGAATTATACTTTTGGTTTTTCATTGCAAAATTTCTCTGTATGTGATATAAAATTTATTACTATGTAAAAAGGGGAGCGATAAATATGCGCGAATTATTAGAGCTTTTGGAACACGATGCCCGACGTCCGGCAGGGGAGCTGGCGGCCATGCTGCATCGCAGCGAATACGAGGTAGAGCAGCAGATGGCACAGCTGGAGCGCGATAAGGTAATTCTCAGCTACAATACTCTGATTAACTGGGAAAAGACCGGTGACAACACCGTGACCTCCATCATCGAGGTCAACCTGACGCCTCAGAGGGAAACCGGCTTTGACGCCATCGCGGAGCGCATTTATCGCTTTGACGAGGTCCGCACCGTATACCTCATGTCCGGCAGCTTTGACCTGCTGGTTATCATCGAAGGCAAATCCCTGCAGGAAGTGGCAAATTTCGTGGCAACCCGCCTCTCCACCATTGAGGGCGTAACCCAGACCAGAAGCCATTTCATGCTGAAGCCGTACAAGAAGGACGGCATTATTATTGAGGACAAAGAACAAGATCGAAGGCTGGTGATGACCCCATGACAGAAAATATTGACTGGAACAAGAGGATTTCTCCTGTTGTACACGCCATTCCGCCATCCGGCATCCGCCGTTTTTTTGACATCGCCGCCGAAATGGAGGATGTCATTTCCCTGGGTGTGGGGGAGCCTGACTTCATTACGCCCTGGTCCATCCGCGAAAGCTGCGTATACGGCCTTGAGCAGGGCTACACCTCCTACACCGCCAACAGGGGACTTCTGGAGCTGCGCGAGGAAATCTGCGCCCTGCAGAAGCGCAATTTCAATATTGACTATGAGCCAAAGACCGACGTACTGGTGACGGTAGGCGTCAGCGAGGCACTGGATATTGCCATGCGCACCATTCTGGCACCGGGGGATGAAATTCTCATCCCGGAACCATGCTATGTGTCCTACAAGGCCTGTGCCGCCCTTGCCGGCGGCGTGCCTGTACCTGTGCCGGCAAAAATAGAGAACAATTTCAGCATCACGCCGGAGGATCTGGAGGCTCATGTCACCGACAAGACCAAGGCCCTGCTCATCGGCTACCCGAATAACCCTACCGGGGCAATTCTCTCCCGTGAGCAGCTGATTGCCATTTCCCGCTTTGCCGTAAAGCACGACCTGATTGTGATCTCCGACGAAATATACGGCGACCTGACCTACGGCGGCGAGCGGCATATCTGCTTTGCCGGCCTGCCGGAGATGAAGGACCGCACCATTCTGTTGAACGGCTTTTCCAAGGCCTATGCCATGACCGGCTGGCGCATCGGCTATGCCCTGTCCAATCCTGACATCATCGCCGCCATGACAAAAATCCATCAGTACACCATGCTGTGCGCGCCTATTACCGCCCAGATTGCCGCTGTGGAGGCACTGCGCCACGGCGAAAAGTACATGAAAAAGATGGTTTCCGAGTATGACAAGCGGCGCCGCCTGATTTATGACGGGCTTACCAATGCGGGCCTGAAATGCTTCGAGCCAAAGGGCGCCTTCTACATCTTCCCTGACATCACCTCCACGGGGCTGACCTCCGAGGAATTTGCGGAGAAGCTGCTCATGAAGGAGCATGTGGCACTGGTGCCGGGCAACGCCTTCGGCGAGTGCGGCGAGGGGTATGTACGCTGTTCCTACGCCACCTCGGTAGCCAAGATTTCCGAGGC
>NZ_JBJDWZ010000165.1:0-5769 GCF_051866355.1 Anaerovibrio sp.
GACATAAAAAGAAGCCCCATGATTAACATGGAGCCTGCGGATACTCCTGAGCACAAGCCCAGGAGCACAGTACAACCTGTGATACCCAGAGCGAGATGCTCAGCGAAATTTTCTGGGTAATCTTCCTTTGCTGCGCAGTAGGCAGCGTAAAAAGCAAGGGCAAAAATTGCCATTATGAGTACCCATGAAACCATTAGAAATCCTCCTTTTCTACCACAATCCTAAGCACACGCTCCCACTTGATAAAACGCATCTCCACTGAGCCGTCTGGGAGTACCTTGCGCTCCATTTTTGCCGTGATGACAGGCTTGTCACCGGCAATCCTCAAAATCCCAGCGAGAAGCTGGGGAGGGGCTACTACCGCGATAACATCGTGGGACTCAATCTCCTGGGAAATATCCTGCGCAGACTGGATGCTCTTGGAGAGCTGGGTAATTACCATGTCCCCCAAGGACTTGCGCAGGGCGGTCTCCTGTGCTTCCTGCATAGGGTGACGACTGAACCATAAAACCTTTGTCATAGTAAATTCCTCCATTTTCTCCCCGTTATGTCAGGGACAGCCATTTTCCTTTGCCATTATGGGCAAATTAAAAGAGCCATGCGCATTACATGGCTCCTCTGTTTGCTCATAATCCCATCGCATACTCCGCGAGTATGGCAATGATGGTTTCCTTTTTAGCCATGAGGGGCAGGTGGTACACAGGGAGTTGCCCTGCGACCATTCCTTTTCTATAGAACACATATTTTGCACTGGCTCCGCTATCACGGAGCTCCACTTGGAACCTTTTGATTCGGAGTACGGCTGGGTAGCACATGTTTTTCACCGCCCTTCTTTGAGTACACGAATTACGTAGTACAACAGTGCTATGTCCACGATGGCGTTTGCCACCGCAAGGATATCCTTGATAGTGTCCATGATTACTCAGCCTCCTTTGCGAGATTGATAGCCCAGCCATGTACACAGTGGTACAGTGGTTCTGGTCTGGTGAAGGCACTTGGAACAAACCCAAGCTCCTGAAGCTCGGTCTCCAATGCTTCCAAGTCAGAACAGGTGGTATACAGGAAGACATGCGCCTTCTGTTTTCCCTGTTTATCCGTGTATGCTGACACGGAAGTAGCAGGGAGGTCATGGGCGTTTGCCCACTCGACAACCGCTTCCAGGGTCATGCTCTTGGTTTCCTTCTTGGCCTTCTTAGCCTTCTTGGCTGCAAGTGCCTCGGTAATCTTCTTGTCCATCAGTGCCTCCATGGCGCTCAGAAACTCTTTGTTGGTCATGGTAATCATTCTCCTCTCATTTAGTCCATGGGTTAATCTCATACACTCTTGGGCAGGTCTTGCCTACCCAGATTCTGGTGTCATCCGTGACACTCTGGCGCCAAGTATCCCATGGCTTATAGCCACGGAAGCGGGCGTCCTCACTGGTCTTCACGAACTTCTCAAGCCACTCAAGCATACGCATGTGCTTGATACCGTTAGCGAAGGTGAACCACTTGAACAGTGGTTTCGTGCCCTCTGCGACACGGAACTTATACTCAAAAAGTTCTTTGTGCCCATTGTATTCGCCGTGCCATGCGACTTCACACGTTGTAAATGTGCGTGTCACAGCAACAATGGTGTTTCCGATTGTGAACATATGCTGTTCACGCTCCATCTTCCTTGCCATGATAAGCCTCCTCTTGACGCCAGTGTTTACCTGCGATATACTATGACTATGGCGTTCAGAGGATGTCATGGACACCCTCGAACACCTGTGGTTTTACTGGTCGAACCAGCGACTTACTAAGTCAATCAAGGTGTTGACCAGCTCAACAAGAGCCTTCAGGAGCAACAGTTTGGTTACTGTGATTTCGTTGTTGCCCTGGGGGCTTTTCTTGTGCCCACGTTTAGCCACGGTATCACCGCCTTTCTCTTGCTATGAGCAAGTTGCAACCGTAGAATACACGCTCGCATATTCTACGGCTGACACTCGTTCATACCGTTGTTTACTTGTCTGTAAATCTACTATATGGTATTATGTAGACGGGGGTGAGAATATGATTAAACCGGAAAAAGAGTCACAACTAACACTTCGTATAGATAAAGAGTTAAAGCTGAAATTTAGGGAAATATGTAAGAAACGCTCGATAAATGGCAGCGATTTAATTCGTCAGTTTATCGAATCTTGGGTAAGGGCGCACAAGGAACCTGGCTTGTAAAGCTAGGTTTTTTGTTTATCCCTTTATAACTTTGAAGCTACGACCGTCCTCCACAAGCTCATACCCAGCTTTTAACACTGGAGTAGCCTTGTGGCATACAACATCATGGAAATTAGCACAGTGACCGCTCCATGTGATAGCACGCTCACGGATACCTACCTGCAACTCTTCCATACGTTCCTTGGATACAGTGCTAATGCACAGGGAAATAACCTTGCTAGCAGGTGGGCAAGTAGCAAACTCATGAGAACCGCGGGCAAACGTAGCGTTGCACGCCTTTGGAATCCACTTAGTCAACCACTTCATGAGTTTCATGTTCTTGGCGAGCATGTCACCGCAATCAGTAAATCTGTAGACCTGCAAAGAATCTACCTCGTTTCTGAAAGATACATACATTGCCTTGCCCTCGAATGAGCATGTAATGTCAATACCCTTCAATGTGTACTGCTTAACCATTGTTATCACTCCACTTCTCTTGCTATGAGCAAGTTGCAACCGTAGAATACACGCTCGCATATTCTACGGCTGACACTCGTTCATACCGTTGTTCGCCCCAAGTTTCCGAGCTCCAAAATGGTGGCTTGGAATACATGTTCACCTTTGCCAGGGGTTCCCATGTATACCGCGGCTTGTTACGCTAGCCAGGTTTTCTACCGTACTTAACATGGTGTTACTCATGTGCGAATACTCGCCACTTGCACGAGAACAAGTGTACACCGCGAATTTCATTCGTATGTCTTACGCTTTGAGTGCATAGGCAAAATAATAGTTTTCGCCCCCTTTACATGCGTATTCCTACGCACTCGCATGTATATACAATTTTCAAGGTGTTGGGGATACAACTACACGTTTGCACACACATGCACTCGCATGTATATACAAATTGGTATAGTGCTTCAAACGCGTATACGCATTAGCGTGTGCACAAAGAATGCACTCGCATGTATATACAGTTTTCCCTGCCTTAGTTCCCAGGGGGTTTGCCCCTCGTCGCTAAGGACAGGTCAAGCATGGCACACTGGAAGCCTTTTAAAAAAATAAAGTGAATATTTTTTCAGCGGGCGACTTTGAAATCTTGCATAGAAGGGAACCGGCGAAAAAAAATGCTCACTTTATGGCTATAAAGCCAGTAAAATCAAGGGTTTACGAGGGGTGCAAAGTTTTTCACCAATTCGACCTTGGATTTTTGGGGCCGCGCGGTATTACCCTCATATCCCGTGGTCACCAAATTTTCAAAGCACATCCCCTGTAAACCCAGTCATATCAACGCTTCTCCCTGGTTTTCACCTACCGAAACACTATGTAATTCCCAGGAAGCCAAAAGAAAAACCTCGCGAACCCCAGATGTATCAAGGGGTGCGAGGTTTTCCACCAAAGCGAAACAATATTTTTCTAGGACTAAAGTCTCATTTTTTAAAAATTTGAAAATTTTTTTGGAAAACATGGAATATTATTGGAGGCTAAAGGTATTATATATAGAACAGGTTTTTACGTTCTATCCTTTTCTCTTCTTTGTAAAGGAGCTGAGAAGGCATGGACTCATGAGGAAAACTTTGCGAATCGTTAGTGTTGCATTTCCCAGTCTCTGACTTGCGACTCTTACTCATGTGCCCATAGCAATTTTCAGAACTCGCCCATGAAGTACAGTGCAGCATAGCTGTGAGATAGTAGTGGGAGCAACCCTATTAATCCATTGCTTTTTCAAGCTGACTACATGGAGTGCTTCTTTAAAAGAGAAGAAAGTAGGGAATGAGGATACGACCGTCTGTGGGGGACTACAGGGGGTCAATGTTTAAACCATTGTTCTTAACATAGTTATACTATGTATACTATGATATATATGTATACTATGTTATCAGTGAGTGCGCAGTTTCGATGGTTCTTATCCAAGGAACAATACCATTCGCTGGGATAACGTTATTGTCCGATAGGACAATAAGTCACGAAGTGACTTTACCCTCTATGGGAAATATCCGTGCTAAGAAATACGATAGTATTCCATGTAGTTCCATAAGACATGAGAATATGAAATACCATGTATGATATGTATTCCTTATGTTCTAAAGATACTACATTGTATTTCTATAGACCTGTATTGTTCTTTATGTTCCTTACAGTTCTATAGAAATACAATGTATATCATACATACAAATGTTTACAATAAATTGCATTAAATAAAAACAATATTACATATTGAATAACATTGTTTACTATGTATTACATTGAATAACAATGTAAAGGAGGTGCATTATGGCAAGAGGAAATCCAAATCCAAAACCATTAGCTCCAAGAAGAGGCACTGCGACAAGCCCTCACATGGAGGCCCCGGGCAAGAGCATGATACAGATATATAACCTGACTGGCATGGTGAGGGAAATGAGGCTCAAAGGGAAAAGCTATAGAGCTATCGCTGATTACATCAACAGCAATAAACTCATACCGAATGGCTATGTGCTTTCATATAACAGTGTGGTTCGCTGGTGTGTCAATAATGGCCTGAGTGGAACTATAGAGGCAACATCTGATACCGAGGCTGTTAACACATACAATATCAATTGCAAACTATTGGCAATGTACCGCGAAGCCCTCGATGGTTTACAGCTTAGGTTAGATGAAGCCAATAATAATCCTAAAAGCACAAAGATTTCTGAGTACAACAAGATTGTCGATGGTATAGCCAAGATGGGCTTTCAGATTTCACAGCTTACCGCGAAAATCAGCGAAATGCAGGAACAGGTCTATAGATACGAGACTGCTTCAAAGGTAATCGAAATCATCATGGCCAAGATAAGCGTCTTGCTTCCACCGGATGACTACGAGGAAATCAAGGCCAAGCTCAGGGATGACCCTATTCTCTGTGAGGCATTAAAGACAATTGCGCCGAGCAACGTATGAGGAGGGAATACTTATGATATGGCTTATCTATTATCCGTTGAATTTACTTTGCTCTGTTCTGTGTTATCTCACGAACTGGCTGGTGGTATTCTTCGCAGATGAGCGAGGGGAGCTGTGTGGCCCATTTCGTTTTTGGCAGACCTGGGATGATTCCCTGGATGTCGATTGGTTCGTAAAGGAAACAGTGCCAGGGCTCTTATAGTACGACTTTGACAAGCACTATGTAAGCACCAGGGAGCAACCTGATTATCTCAAGTCTTATGGCAGGGATAAGGGTGCTGTCAAATGTATCAACAGTGAATTTACCTTGAAGGAACGTGTACAGCGTTATTTCTGCCGTGTTCTTTGGCTGTACCGTAATAACGGTTACGGCTTTGCCTTCTACTGGTTTGGCAATGGATGTGCTGGTCACCTGCTGACAACCGTGAATTTCAAGTATGGTACATTTGTGTACGATAGGTACAATCCATTCGCTGGGGCATGGAGACTGTCAGGCAAGATTGGTTGGCTTGAATTCCTCGCTGGCTGGAAACTTGCCGTGGAATCCAGTAGCTTCAAGTGGGCGATGATAACAGGAAGAATATTGATTCGTAAGTAAGCTCTGCATTTTTGCAGGGCTTTTTTCTATGGAGCCGTGGCAGAGTGGTTTATTGCAGCGGTCTCTAAAACCGTCGATGTT
>NZ_JBJDWZ010000165.1:5869-7503 GCF_051866355.1 Anaerovibrio sp.
TCACATGGTTCGTTAGCTCAGTTGGTAGAGCACACGACTTTTAATCGTGATGTCCTGGGTTCGATTCCCAGACGAGCCACCATAAATATGTAAAAGGAGAATGATTATGATTAATGCAAATGATTCTGTGAAGTTAACTGGTTCCGTGTCCAGCACCGGTACTGGTTCGTTTACCGTGTCCGTATCAGAGTTCTTCGTTGATGGGGCGTGGCATAAGCTGGAGACTCCTCGTGAGATTGAGATTAGTACCAGTGATTACACGAATGACTTTACGTCCCTGGAGCTCAAGTATATCAAGGAGAAAGCTGAGGCTGACAGTAAATCCTCCACGCTCTGCGAGGATGACCTTGAGATTGTAAACTCCATCGTGAAGAAGTTTTCTTCTGCGGTTGCTGATGTATGAGCATGGAAGAAAAGAATCGCAAGCCTCGCCATGTAAAGAAGGGCAGGGACTTGCGAAGACATGTTAAGGACAGGGATGATTACAGGGCTGCAAGAAAGGAAATGTTTGAGCATAGGACACGATGAAAGACTTAATTACGACGATAGACAATAGGGAAGCCGTGACTTCCAGTCGTGTCGTAGCTACAGCTTTCGGTAAGAGGCATGATAAACTGGTTGCTGAGATACGTCGTATGTACGGTGATTATATCTCAGAAGGGTATGTCCAAAATGGTGGACACCCCATCTGGTTCTATGAACACACATATATCCATCCGCAGAACAAACAGAGGTACACGGAATATCTCATGAACCGCGATGGGTTTGCCATACTGGTAATGGGGTTCACCGGAACCAAGGCACTCGAATGGAAAATGAAATTCCTTAATCAGTTTAATGCTATGGAGGCTGTTATAAGACAGCATAGCCTTGAGGGAAAGCTACAGGAATCTATTGATGCCATAGCTGACCTGCGGAAGCAATTAAGAGAATCGGGGATACTTAAGGAGTACATTGCTCCTCATCATTTCTTTGACCATCTTACTGCTCGCTGGAAAGAAGCTACGCATCGTGAGCGCATCAGGGATTTTTATGATGAGATAGGTTCCTATGCTGGCGTAGATGTTCCTTACAGCAATATGATAAACATAACGGTAAAGGAATGGCTATTGAACCACGTTGGGCTCAGTACCATCGAGGAGCTTGTGATTGGACTTGAGACACATACGATTACGTACTCCATCAGAGGTAAGCCTGTGTCAAAGCATGGTGTGTTCGGTAATAGAACTGAATGGACAAAGGTAGTTAATGAGTTCGGCGGTCGATGTGCTTATTGTGGGGCTGAGGAAACGCCATTGATTGCCGAACATATCATTCCTCAATCCGTGCTGTCCATTAACCATCCTGAAGCAGTTGATATGATAGGTAACATTGTTCCTGCCTGTCAGAGCTGTAATCGATAGAAATACACGACTGACTTTGAGAAATGGTATCCTGGGCAACCATTTTACTCAAATGCACGGCACAAAAAGATAATAGAACACATGGAGAAATATGAGGTGAAGTGAATTGGCAGAGAACATCATGAAAGAAATCTTTGGCAACAAACTTCGCAGGGATGCAGAAGTCGGCTCCATGAAAGACAAATGCGCCCATGATTTTAAGTTGTTTTGCGAATATTACCTGGCTGACAG
>NZ_JBJDWZ010000166.1:0-14460 GCF_051866355.1 Anaerovibrio sp.
TATATACTTGCCGATAAGCACGCGTCCGTAGGCATGAGCCACACCATCATTGCCGCTTATAAAAAGGTTTTTATCCTTCAGCTTTGTTCCCTGCTGAAAAATACTATAAAACGTCTCGTCTGAAAGGGCACCGCCATCTGCAGCCTCGCATATATTGCCGGCACTGGCATTTTTGACCTGCCCTGTAGTTCCCACAAGAAACTGTGCAGGCTGATTCATATTCCTGGCATCCCTATATAAAATTTCAGCCCAATGGGCAAATGCGCCGTTGATAGCCTGTTTCATTAACGGCGTATATTTATAGACAAGGCCGTCAAAGCCACCTGTAGCACCCAAATTAACAGCCCAGATGTTATTTTTAACACTTGCCTTATCCGCCGCATCAAAATACTGCACCTTAAATACATTATACCCGCCATAGGAAATAATGTTTTCCTCCATGGCGTAGGCCGGGGTATTCAAGGCTGTCAGCATCCCCAAAGCCACCATTGCCGACAAAAATTTTCTGCCGCTTCTTCTGTTCCCCTTCATAAGTTCCCCCTGAATCTTCCTATAAACGCGCCTAATCTATTGTAATCATTCAAGCATTTTTTATAACCACCTTTTATACGCATAAAAAAAATAATATGTTACATTATATACTAAATAATATCCACTTTCATGAAAACACTGTAGCAAAATTTGCCGTATAAAACTTTTTGAACAATTTTGTCTTTTTCTAGAAAACATTTCTACGCATACAATGTATCTTTAGCTGTTTTCCGCTTATTTATCCTCACTGAGAAATTTTTTGTCTTTAAAATGCGATACATGATGGATTTTTGAGTTGTAATCTTGTATAATATTAATCAGATTTCTTTCATATTCTTTAAGGGGTGATTTTTCATGTTGTTCAGTAAAAAAATAAAAGCCGCCGCTCTCTGTGCTGTTGCGGCCATGTCCTTCGGCCTCCTGTCCGGCTGTGGCTCTGACAATGCGGCCAAAAGTGACAAGCAGTACAACATAGGTATTGTACAGCTGGTTGAGCATAATGCTCTGGATGCCGCCAACAAGGGATTTGTGGATGCCCTGAAGGAACGCGGCTTTGAGGAAGGCAAGAACCTGACCATTGATCAGCAGAACGCTCAGGCTGATCAGTCCAATCTTCAGAACATCGGCCAGCGCTTCATAAACAACAAGGTTGACCTTATCTATGCGATTGCTACTCCTGCCGCCCAGACCGTAGCAAACCTGACGAAGGATATTCCAATCGTTGGCTCCGCCATCACCGACTATGAGGCTGCAAAGCTGGTAAAGAGCAATGATGAACCGGGCGGCAACCTGACCGGCACCAGCGATATGAACCCTATCAAGGAGCAGGTTGACCTGCTGCTGAAGATTGCGCCGAATACCAAGACCATCGGCTGTATCTATACCTCCAGCGAGGTAAATTCCGAGATTCAGTACAAGGCCATGAAGGAATATGCTGAATCCAAGGGCCTGAAGGTAGAAGCCGCTACCATCTCCAACGTCAACGATATCCAGCAGGCCGCCCAGAGCCTGGTAGGCAAGGTTGACGCTTTCTATGAGCCTACTGACAACGTCATTGCTTCTGCAATACCTACCTTGGTTTCCGTTACTAACCCTGCCAAAAAGCCTGTTATCTGCGGTGAGCCGAACATGGTAAAGACAGGCGGCCTTGCTACCTATGGTGTTGATTACTATCAGCTGGGCAGGCAGGCTGGCATGATGGCTGCGGACATCCTCGAAGGAAAGTCCAAGCCGGCTACCATGAAGATTCAGTTTGCTGAAAACCTGCAGGCTGTTGTAAACAAGGCCAATGCTGCTGAGCTGGGCATCGTCCTGCCGGCAGAAATCATGAACCGGGCCGAGGTCGTAGAGTAATCCTCTATTCCTTAGCAAAACTGCAGCTCCTGCAGTTGACGCAAACTGCAGGCTATAAGCTGTAAGCTATATGAAATTAACTGCTCCGGGCGACGTGCCGGCCAGCAAAATGGCAGCAACGTGGACGTCCGGAGTTTGTTTATTAGATGGGAGATTTGACTGTGGACTTAATAATTCCTACTATATCGCAGGGACTTCTCTGGTCACTGCTGGCCATAGGCGTGTACATTACATTCAGGGTGCTGGATATTGCTGACCTGACGGTGGAGGGCAGCTTCCCGCTGGGAGCAGCAACCGCCGCAGCCTGCCTTGTAGCCGGCTGGAGCCCTGTACCCGCTATGGCTGCCGCCGCCTTTACGGGCATGCTCAGCGGCGTTGTCACCGGTATTCTCTGCACCAAGCTGAAAATACCTGCCCTGCTGGCCGGCATCCTGACCATGATTGCCCTGTATTCAGTAAATCTGCATATCATGGGCAAGGCCAATCTTGCTCTCCTGCAGGTTGATACCGTATTTTCCCTCTATGCCATCCCCGGCATGAGCCAGGCCAACATGATACTGATTATAGGACTTATCACTGTTATCCTGACTTCTGTAAGCTGTTACTTGTTCTTTGGCACGGAAATCGGCGCCGCTATCCGCGCCACCGGCTGTAATCCGCACATGATACGCGCCAACGGCGTCAACACCGATGTGACGGTTATCCTGGGACTGCTTCTCTCCAACGGCCTGGTGGCCCTGTCCGGCGCCCTCGTGGCACAGGCCAATGGCTTTGCCGATGTAGGCATGGGCGTGGGAACCATCGTTATCGGCCTGGCCTCCGTTATTATCGGCGAGGTGCTGTTCGGCACCAGCAGCTTCAAGAACTGCCTGATTTCCGTTATCCTCGGCTCTGTAGCATACAGGGCCGTCATCGCCATCGTACTGCAGATGGGCATGCCGCCAAACGACCTGAAGCTCTTTACCGCTATTCTGGTAGCCGTGGCTCTCTCCATGCCGCTGTTTCAGGCTAAGCTCAACAAAAGAAAGGCGGCGAAGAACTGATGCTGAAAATTGAAGATATTGCCAAGACATTCAATCCCGGTACGATTACGGAAAAAGTTGCCCTGAAAGGCGTATCCCTTCATCTGGAGCCGGGGGATTTTGTAACGGTTATCGGCGGCAACGGCGCAGGCAAATCAACCCTGATGAATTCCATCGCCGGAACCTTCCCCGTTGACAGGGGAAAAATCATCATTGACGGACAGGATATCACCAGATGGCCTGAGCATAAGCGGGCCAAATACATCGGCCGCGTCTTTCAGGACCCGATGATGGGCACTGCCGCCAACATGCAGATTGAGGAAAACATGGCGATTGCCTCCCGCCGCGGCAAAATGCCTACCCTCCGCTGGAGCGCCCCTGCCGCCCAGCGTGAATATTTCCGCCAGCAGCTGAGCACCCTGAACCTGGGGCTGGAGGACAGGCTTGAATCAAAGGTGGGCCTCCTGTCCGGCGGCCAGCGGCAGGCTCTTACCCTGCTGATGGCAACACTGGTAGAGCCGAAACTGCTTCTGCTGGACGAGCATACAGCCGCCCTGGACCCGAAGACAGCCGCTCAGGTTCTCGCCCTCACCAACGATATTGTCACCAGGCGTCATCTTACCACCCTGATGATTACCCACAACATGAAAGATGCCCTCGCCTGCGGCAACCGCCTTATCATGCTCCACGATGGCCACATCCTGATTGATGTCAAGGGCGAGGAAAAGAAGAGCCTGACTATCAAGGACCTGCTGGCCATGTTTGAAAAGGCCGCCGGCAGCGAGCTGAACTCCGATGCCCTGCTGCTCAGCTAGGCCAACTGCCACATAATGCCTTGACATAAATGTATAAATATGGTAAATTTTACTTAAAGAGAGCTGATTATGGTCTATCGAACATAATCCAAACCGAAAAATCCCCTGCAGATTAGTCACCTGCAGGGGATTTTTTTTGCGTTGAATATTTGGTAGTCAGTCAAACATCAACACAACGGGAATACCAGCTGTCGCTTAACGAATACGGTCGTAGATATATGCAGCTATCAAGCTTGCTGCAATTCCTACCAAAAAAGAGCTGAAAAGGTCGGACATCATCCTCACCTCCCTCTACTATCGAGGTACGACAGCGATTAAATTATATCAAATATATCCATTTATTACATCTAAAATTGATTTTTTGCAAAGAAAAAAGCTGTAAAAACGATAGGCGACGTTTTCACAGCCTTTTTCTTTGTAACATCCACAACGTACCGTGGATGTCAGGTAAAAGAAGAAGTATCTATTAAAAGAGAGGGGTTTGCGACACAGGGGAATGTCGCGAAAAAGGGGTATATCGAAGTTTCATAGCGAGGGGTGTAGAGCCTCTGACTAACCGATTCTGTCCTCGGCTCTGTGCTATGTCCCTGTCGATGGTTATATATTACTACACCATTATGAGTATGTCAAGGGTATTTTTATATTTTTTTAGAAATTTTATCAAAAGTTTACCATGATATTTATTTATTGTATACAACACATTACCATACAATGGCTAAATCATCCAACAACCAGCAATAACTGGCTATTTTCCTGCCCTTTTTCAACTGATTATCAATGCATATACGACATTTATCCTAGATTTTCCTAAAAATAGTTACTCAAAAATTACTCATTTATATGACAAATCCCCTATAAAAAGCCAGTCAGCTTATTATAGGGGATTAACACAAATTTATCAAAAGTTAACTATAAATGACTGCAGCAGCCTGTTCAATGCCGCCTGATCCCAGGAGCCCATAGTTTCCCTGGCAGAATGCATGGACAGGAGCGGTACGCCAATATCCATAGTGCGCATAGGCACCAGAGCGGACGCAATGGAGCCCAGCGTGGAGCCGCCCGGCTCGTCAGAATGATTGACAAAGCTCTGGCAGGCAATGCCCTCCTGCCGGCATATAGCAGAAACCACGGCTACGGCCTCCGCATCACCTGCATAGGACTGGGACGCGGCCTGCTTGATGACAACGCCGCCATTCAGGACAGGCCTGCTGGTGGCATCATATTTTTCCGGATAATTCGGCTGCAGGCCGTGAGCCACATCCACAGAAAGCATAAAGCCGCCGCTGACAGCCTGCCAGAGCTGTTCCCGGCTGCAGCCCAGCGCCGTATATATGCGCTCCAGCACCTGCAGGAGCACGGCAGAACCGGCTCCCTGCTTCGTCCTGCTGCCAATCTCCTCGTTGTCAAACAACGCTGACAGCCTGATTCCCTGAAAGAGCCTTCCACCCGACAGCTCCAGCGCCGCGGCCTTCATGCCCTGCAGACAGGCCTCCACGGAGGTGATATTGTCCAGCCGTGGCGCGGATACCATCTCACCGGCCATGCCAAGCTGACAGCCCGCCTCATAGGCATAGAGGTTCAGCTCATAGGAAAGGATATCCTCCATCCTGCAGCCGGCCTCCGCGGCAAGGCATTCCAGAAAAAACGACTTGTCGCCATCCTTCCCCGGCACCGCCATCAGCGGAAGCATTTCCTTCTGCCTGCTGATGGCCGTACCCTCATTGACCTTGCGATTCATGTGAATGGCCAGCTCCGGAATAGTCATTACAGGGCGGGCAAAATCCACCATGCGCACATCAGGGCTGAAGGGACTGCCGCCCCGTACAGCCACCTTGCCGGCCACGGACAGAGGCCTGTCCTGCCAGCTGTGGAGAATCAGCCCACCGTAGGGCTCCACGTTCAGCACACCGTAACCATCCTTGACCATACCGGCTGACGGCTTGACGCGAAGCCCCGGAAAATCCGTATGCGCCGCCGTTATCCGCAGGGAACCGGGAGCCGCAAAATCCCCCTCCCCCACGGCAAAGGCAAAAACCGTAGAGCCAAAGGCCTCCACATAGTAGCAGCCCCCCTGCTCAATCCGCCACGGTTCACGCATATCCAGCCTCCGGAAGCCGTCTTTAGCCAGCCTGCCTGCCGCCGCAGCCGCCGTATGCCAGGGCGATACGGATTCCTTTACCAGCTCCAGCAAGCTGTATACAGAATCATACATAACAGCCTGCTCCTTATTCATTGACTAAGAGTTTTTCAATTTCTGCAATATACAGGGTATGATAATCCTTGTCAGGATACCACTTTTCCTTGCTTTCATCATCAAAGAAGCACATTTCCTGCATTTCCTGCGCATAGAGCTTCCTGCAGACAAAAACCAGGCGCGCCTCCTCAAAATAGACACGGCCATCCTCCTCAACGCAGGTCAGCTCGGCTTTGGCAATCTTATCCTCGTCACGGCCGGAAACAGAGCCAAAATAGCCCATCATCTTCCGCTTTTCCTCGCCAAAAACAGAAATGGTCAGCCCCTCTGCCTTGTCAATAAACTCCTTTGTATAACGCTGCGGACGAATCACCAGAAAGGCCACCGGCTTGCCCCACATAACTCCCATGCCGCCCCAGGAAGCAGTCATGGCATTTGTCCTGCCGCCGGCAGACCCCGTCACCAGCAGCCAGTCCTTGCCGATTACCTTGAAAACATTTTCCTTCAGCTCCTCCGGAGCAATTTCCTTAAAGGACATACAAATACCTCCCAAAAAAATTTGCAAATTGCTTTTTATAAGACAATTATAACACGACTGTAAAGCGCCGATAGAATGAAAAATGCCATCCCGTACCGTTGCAACACAAACATACAGGATGGCATTTTTACTTCTTAACACAATATATGCATTTTATCTACATATATTAGTAGTTATCCACAAATCAACAGGGTTATGCACATACAATATGTGGATAACTGTTATTTTATCCACCACAAGATGTAGTCCCCTGCTCAATCATCAACATGGGCAGGGCGTATCATCGTCCAGTAGCAGAGCATTCCCAGGGCGAAGCCCACCAGCATGATTACCGCCATCGGCACGCCGGTGTCGGTGCCAAAGAAACCGGCCGCCGGCATCATGATGCCCCCCAGGAACATGGAGAAAAATCCCAGAAGCGCCGATGCACTGCCTGCATTGCGCCCCTGCCCGTTCAGTGCCAGCGAAAAGCTCACCGCACCAATAATCGAAATCGGCATGAAGCAGCAGCACAAAAACAGGATTACCAGCCACAGCGGGCTGTAGCCGGTGAGAAAGGCTCCCAGCAGAAGAATACTGCCCGCCAGCTGCACAGTCATAGCCGCACACAGCATGCTCGCCTCGGAAACCTTGCCCGCCAGCTTGGCAGGAATCGGCCCCAGAAGAAGCATGCCCACGCCGATGCCGCCAAAAATCAGGCTGTATTCCTGGGCAGACACGCCGTAAATCCCCTGAAAAATAAAGGATGAGCTGCCAATATAGCAGAAAAACGACATGAAGACAAAGCTCTGCACCAGGCAATGCCCCATAAAATACTTGTTTTTCATAAGCTGTGGCAGTACCCTGAGCGTAGCTCCCACGCTCTTGATACGCTTATCCACAGGCAGGGTTTCCCGATAGACAAGCGTAGCGACAGCCATCACCAGGCCGATACCCGCCAGCGTGGCAAAAATCCCGTGCCATGTGCTCAGCAGTAAAATCTGGCCGCCGATAACCGGCGCCAGAATAGGTGCCAAACCGTTCACCATCATCAGCACCGCATAGAAGGTAGTAAGCTCCGCTCCCTGGCACATATCCCTGGCAATAGCTCGGGCAATGACGATGCCGCAGGCTCCTGCCAGCCCCTGAATCAGACGGGCTGCCAAAAAGATGTATATATTATTTATGAACACACACACCAGAGAGGAAGCCATAAAAATCAGCATGCCCAGCAAAAGCGGAATCTTCCGCCCCCGCAGGTCGCTAATCGGCCCCGCAAAAATCTGCCCCAAAGCCATACCCATCATGGTCATGGTCAATGTCAGCTGAGTCATGGATGTCGTACTGCCAAACTCAGCCTGCAGCTCCGGTAATGCTGGTAAATACATATCCGTAGCCAAAGGCGCCATTGCCGCCAGAATCCCCAGATAGACAATCATAATTTTCTTGTTCATGTATCCTCACCTTTCCTCTAAAATTAACAACTGTACGGCAAAAAATCCCTGCCATCAGTGTTATCTTATCTATTCTAGCACAATATTTTTTTTCATGTAAGTAAAACCTACAATAATTATCATTAAAATTAGATTAGAATTATTATTTAACCTAAGAATATAGTCCCTATTTTGAATATTTCTATTTTATTTTTTTCCCAGCACATTCCCTTGTATTTTGTATATTATTCAAGTATAATATACATAAAGTACCCAAAAAATTACCAACATATACAATTTTTACATTAGTAGAAGAACAGGTGATTAAATGAAGGTTAACCGTATCCGCAAAATAGAGGAGCTTCTGCAGGATATGCACAGCTTGTCCATTGACTATTTGTGCGAATATTTCAATGTATCAAAAAACACCATCCGCCGCGATATTGCCGAGATGGACAAGAGCGGGTATATAAAGAAAGTGTACGGCGGCATAGTTCTCAACGAAGAAGAGCCTCCTGCCCAGGAAAGCAGACAGGAGCACAACTGGGTCATGAACACTACCAATCTTGAGGAAAAGAAGAAGATTGCCCAGCTGGCGGCTGATCTTGTGGAGGATGAGGACGTTATCTATATTGATATCGGCACCACGACCGCGCTCATTCTTCCTTATATTGAAACCAAAAAGAATGTTACCGTGGTGACTGCCAACATCCACGCCATCAACGCGGCTGTTGAGGGCGAGAAGTTCAACATCATCGCCACCGGCGGCACCCTTTACCCGCCGAGCAAGGCATTTGTGGGTCCCAGCGTCACCAGAAGCCTGAACATGTACAATATCTCAAAGTTCTTCATGTCCACCATCGGCGTTTCCATTGAGAACGGCGCTACCAGTGCCTCACCTCTCGACTGCGAGATTCAGTACCTTATCGCCACCAAGCCGGGCAAGCACTACCTGATGATGGATGATTCCAAGCTGGACGCCCCGTCCCTGGTTTCCTACAGCATGCTGGAAAATTTTGACTCCGTTATCATGAACAAGAAGCCTTCACAGAAGTATATCGACCATTTCAAATCACATAATGTAAAACTTATCTACAGCAGGGAATAACTTATCCACAATTGTGGATAAGCTGGTGAATATTGTAGATAAACTAAAATACGGCAATGAGCGCAGAGGGCTTATTGCCGTATTTTCTTTTCTGCCTGACCGGCAAAGCATCAGGCAGAAATTTTCTGCGGCATCAGTTCTTTTTTTGCCAGCATTTCAGTTACAGCCAATAATAGTTATTTTCAATAATCACCAACAGTTGCCCACTTTCTATAACACTTGTGCAATACATATTCACTATATATCCACATTTATTCACAGATAAAAATATAATATCTGTTTTCCTACACCTATATCTAGTGTTTTTCTTCTGCTTTATCCCCAATATCTTGAGTTGTCCACATATTTATCCACACCTGTGGATAAATTATTCGCCAGTAATCCACTTTATCCACACTTTTTGCGGGATAATTCATGTAGTTTACAGTGTAGGCGTGTATAATTTTTCAAGCACGTTTTGCCAAAAAGATGTATAATATGATTGCGGTCTGTGGCTGCAGTCAGCTCCTTTTTGCTGAACCCATGCCACACCCAATAAAACAAAGAGAGATGAGAGTATATTGCCAAAGAGAGAATACAATAAACCCCAGCCCATCTACCGTTCACGACGTGAGCGGCAAAAGAAGAAAAAAACAAGCTGGCTGCCTGCCGTCCTTTTATTTTTTGCCTTTGTGACGGCGGCTGTGGCAGGAGCCCTTTTCGCCTCTTCCAGCCTATTTGATGAAAAGCCGGTGGAGAAAAAAACGGAG
The DNA here is from genome assembly GCF_051866355.1 of Anaerovibrio sp. Lineage (GTDB taxonomy): Bacteria > Bacillota > Negativicutes > Selenomonadales > Selenomonadaceae > Anaerovibrio. Next base: position 9,723 of record NZ_JBJDWZ010000166.1, read on the forward strand.
CTGATGATGGCTACCGGTGACAAGACCGTGATTATGCTGATGGGTGTGGATGAGCGTGAGGGTGATGTGGGACGCTCCGATACCCTGATGATTGCCACCCTTGACCCGAAAAAGAAAAAGGCGGCCATTCTTTCTATTCCCCGTGATACCCGCGTCAAGATTCCGGGGCATGGCTTTGACAAGATAAATGCGGCCTACGCCTACGGCGGCCACAAGCTGACGAAGAGCACGGTGGAGAACCTTCTGGGCGTGGAGATGGAGCATTATGTGCTGATTAATGTCAATGCCTTTACCAAGATTATTGACGCCATCGGCGGCGTGGACATCAACGTGGAAAAGCGCATGTACTACGAGGACCCTTGGGACGATAACGGCGGCCTGGTCATCAACCTCTATCCCGGTCAGCAGCACATGGACGGCAAAACGGCCATCACCTATGTGCGTTACCGCGACGAGGAAGGTGATATCGGCCGTATAGCCAGACAGCAGAAGTTCATGCAGGCGGTGATGGACAGGCTGACCTCGCCTACCATTATTCCTAAAATACCTGCCATTATCAGCGAGGTTGTGGACTGCATAGATACAGACCTGTCCGTAAAGCAGATGATTGAGCTGATGGCGGCCATGAAGGATGCCCAGTCACGAGGACTGCAGACGGAAATGCTGCCGGGCAGGCCGATGTACATCGGCGGCATCAGCTACTGGCTGCCTGACCTTTCCAAGCTGCGCACCACCATCGCCAACACGCTGGATGTCCAGATGACCTCCAACCTGCGCAGTGCCATGGAGCGCGAGATGATGGAATATGAAAGCTCCGTGCCTGATGATGCTCAGGAGATCCCGATGAATGAAAAAACGAAAAAACAGCTGGGGCTTGATGATGAATCCGATACCGAAAACAATGCAGATGGCAAAAAGGGACTGAAATCCTCAAAGACATCTGATAAAAACAGCGAGAAACAGAAGGATGCCTATATGTCCGACCCTTATGAGGAAGACGGCGACCCGCGCCGCGGACGTACCAACAACAGTACCGAACAGAAAGCGGACAGCGTTCCTGCCGTACTGCCGGAGCAGACAGCTACTGTCCCGGCTCCTTCTCCATCACCCTCCGTCCCTGCGGCGGGCAAAACAGCCAACTGACCATCAGCCGGGCAGAGCCATCAGTGAGGCAAAACCGATGGCGATAAAAAAACAGTGATGCAACAAAAAAATGATATGCACCTCCCAAACGGGAGGGCATATCATTTTTTATTGCAGTTATCAGGTTTGTTGTTTTATTCCGCTGTATCCGCAGGTCCGGCCTGCGGAACCTTCAGCCGTCCGAGAGCCTTATTCAGCCTTCTGGGTAAGGATAGCCATGGAAGCCACCTTGTCATCCTCGGCGGTCTTCATGATGATTACACCCTGAGCGTCACGGCCAATGACAGAAATCTTGTCAATACCTGTGCGGATGATGATGCCGTTGGTGCTGATGAGCATCAGCTCCTGCCCCTCGCGGACAACCTTCAGGCCTACCACCTCGCCGGTCTTTTCCGTTACCCGGAGATTGATGATGCCCATAGCGCCGCGGTGATGGCTGCTGTACTCCTCAACCCTGGTGCGCTTGCCATAGCCGCCGGCGGTTACCGTCAGGATTTCCGAGTCGCGCTTGATGGTATCCATACCTACCACCTCATCACCGGCGCGGAGCTTGATGCCCTTTACGCCGCGGGCGATACGTCCCATCGGACGCACCTCCTCCTCATCGAAGATGATGGCATAGCCGTTTCTGGTGCCCAGAACAATCTTCTTCTGGCCGTCAGTCTGCTTGACGCCGATAAGCTCATCGTCATCATCCAGCTTGAGGGCAATAACGCCCAGCTTGCGGTTGGTGTTGAACTCGGAAAGCTGTACCTTCTTGACAATGCCCTTCTTGGTAGCCATGAACAGGAACTTCTCCGGGTTGTACTCGCGCACCTGCAGCACGGCAGTAATCTTCTCACCCTTCTCCAGCTTCAGGAGGTTGATGAGGGCAGTGCCCCTGGCCTGACGGCTTGCCTCGGCAATCTGATAGGCCTTGAGGTAGTGTACCCTGCCGCGGCTGGTGTAGAAGAGAATCGTATGGTGGGTTGTCGTAATGAGAATATTCTCTACGAAATCCCCTTCCTTGGTGGACATGCCCAGAATGCCCTGACCGCCGCGGTTCTGCTTGTTATAGGTATCCAGCTTCATGCGCTTGATGTAGTTGTTGTGGCTGATAGTCACCACCACATCCTCATCGGCAATCAGGTCTTCCTCATTCATTTCGGACATATCATAGGTAATGGTAGTGCGGCGTTCATCACCGAACTTCTCCTTGACCTGGGTAAGCTCCTCCTTGATGATGGCCATAATCTTGCTTTCATCAGCCAGCACGGATTTCAGCCAGTCAATCCTTTTCAGGACTTCCTGATACTCCTCCTCAATCTTCTCCCGCTCCAGACCGGTCAGGCGCTGCAGGCGCAAATCGAGGATGGCCTGTGCCTGCTTTTCGGAAAGCTTGAAGCCATCCATCAGGGCAGTACGGGCAATATCCGCCGTCCTTGACTCGCGGATGGTCGTAATAACCGCATCAAGATGGTCAAGGGCAATAGTCAGTCCCTCCAGAATGTGAGCCCGTGCCTCCGCCTTGGCCAGCTCATACCTCGTTCTGCGGGTGATTACATCCTCCTGATGGAGAATATAGTAGTGCAGAACCTCCTTCAAGGTCAGAATACGCGGCTGGTTGTCCACCAGCGCCAGCATGATTACACCGAAGGTTTCCTGCAGCTGGGTATGCTTGTACAGCTGATTGAGCATGATATCAGGATTTACATCCTTCCTAAGCTCAATCACGATGCTCATGCCGCTTCTATCGGACTCATCACGCAGGTCTGTAATGCCCTCAATCTGCTTGTCGCGGGCCAGGTCTGCAATCTTCTCGATCAGACGCGCCTTGTTCACCTGATACGGCAGCTCCGTCACCACGATGCGCGGCTTGCCGTTGGACATGGTTTCCACATGTGCCTTGGCGCGCATCTTGACAGAACCGCGGCCGGTGGTATAGGCATCCCTGATGCCGGCCGTTCCCATAATCAGGCCGCCGGTAGGGAAGTCAGGCCCCTTGATGACGGTCATCAGCTCTTCCACGGAGGCATCAGGATTGTCAATCAGCATCAGCACACCGTCAATAACCTCGTTCATGTTGTGAGGCGGTATGTTGGTGGCCATGCCTACGGCGATACCCGATGTGCCGTTGACCAGAAGCTCCGGATACTTGGAAGGAAGCACGGAAGGCTCCTTCAGTGATTCATCATAGTTCGGCACGAAGTCAACGGTATCCTTGTCGATATCCTGCAGCATCAGCTCGGAAATCTTGGACATGCGAACCTCTGTATAACGCATTGCCGCCGCCGGGTCCCCATCCACGGAGCCAAAGTTGCCATGGCCGTCTGCCAGCATGTAGCGCATGGAGAAATCCTGTGCCATGCGGACAATCGCATCATATACGGAGCTGTCACCATGAGGATGATATTTACCAAGAACCTCGCCCACGATACGGGCGGATTTCTTATATGGCTTGCCGGAGGTCATGCCTGCCTCCTGCATAGCGTACAATATTCTTCTATGAACCGGCTTTAATCCATCACGGACATCTGGCAAAGCTCTGGATACGATTACGCTCATGGCATAATCAATATAGGAATTGCGCATTTCCTGCTCCAGATTTACCGGTAAAATCTTACCATTACCAAAATCCACAATCTCACCTCTAATAAGTCATCGGCTGAATGCCAGCCGTTATTTCCAATGCCAGTCTTTACAAACATTAGCTATTAATTATACCATAAAATACCCTGAAATAGCAAATTTACGGTATTTGACAGCTTATTTTGATATATTTTTATCTTTTCTGCAGGTTACATAAAATTCCTTAATGCGATATTTTTTATTATTCCGTATATACTTATCATCTTTGCGGCAGAAAAAAGAACATGGAACATAACCATATTTATCGGCTTTTCGCAGAAAAATATGAGCATAGCTGCCATCCAGTAAATCATATAAAAGGAACTCCGCCTTTATGCAGGTTCTATTATTCTGCGAGAACTCTATTATTATTTCCCCATTCTTCATATGCTCTATTGTCTTATTGACGCGATAAAACATCTGCATCCTGTCATACATATCACCAAGAAATTTGCTGTTCTTTATTGAATCATACATTAATTTCCCGGAAATTACGCGGGTATACAGAAATTTAGGCATGGCCAGATGCTTCATATCCAATAGCTTCTGAAATCCTATCAGATGATAAAAATGCTCTGGCAAAAACATGAAGGATAACTCTATAACCTCATTTTTATATGCTGCCTTAACATGATAATCCTTTTTTAAGAGTTCTTTATACCATGAAGCAGCTTCATAAAGCAAATCCATATAATCCCCCATAATATACAAAAGGCAGCGCCCCGAAAGACACTGCCTTTTGTATGCGCTTTTCCTTTCAAGAGAACTATTCTCCCTATCCGCGACATGGCTCAGCACTAACCTGAAAAAACCTCGCTGACTACATCCACGGCGATGAACCTCTAGCTCAGACGGTTAGAAACGGATTGGCTACCGCTCCTTTATATGAAGATTCTATCACGAAAATCAAATAAAAGCAAGCAATTCAATCCTTACACATAGAGGTAATCATTCAGCACCGGCTGCAGTCCCTCACTGCTCATATCAG